>NZ_QUIO01000056.1:0-20705 GCF_003480145.1 Ruminococcus sp. AM42-11
TTCCGATCTTATTCGGCACCTTAAGTATACCACTACATAACGTATAGCTAGTATCCAGTTTTCATTTATTGTGGTGAGATTTTCTCATGATTGTCTGTCGGGAAATAGATAGTTCCAGAGCAGAGAGGGTATGACTCACAACGAGTCATACCCTCTCTGAATTTATCTGAAAAAAGAAAAAAGATGGCTAACGACAACCATCTTTCTCTCCGTTACATGTTATAATGTAACTATGCTAACCAATAATTATTATAATGATTTTTTTGAATTAGGGCAACAGAAAATTAACTTTAGTTTCTTCGAATTGAGTTTACCTGACGACGATCCAGTCTATACCCTGAAAAAAGTGATGGAGGAATTAGATTTTTCTGGCTTGTTAGCCAATTGTTCAGATAAGGGAAGAACCGGGTACAATCCAATCATGATGTATGCTGTAGTTACCTATGCAAATATGCGGGGAATACGTTCTGTTGACCGTATTGTTGATCTGTGTGAAAGAGACCTTGCTTTTATCTGGCTGACGCGCGGAAAAAAACCGAAATGTGATGCTTTTTATGACTTTAAAAACAGGAAGTTGACATCTGATGTCCTGGATGACCTGAATTACCAGTTTATGCGGCGGCTGCAGAAAGAAGGGCTGGTCACATTAAAAGAACTTTTTATTGACGGTACAAAGATAGAGGCAAATGCGAACCGTTATACTTTTGTATGGCGCGGAAGCATCAATTACCATCTTGCAGGCCTCCTGGATTCTATCGACCAGCTTTTTGGAAAATATAATGCTTTTTTATAATCTAATAGCTTTTGAAAATCTAATGCTGCTATTTTAAATCCGAAGAATAACCGGGTACGTTTTTTGCCATGCACAGGTATCTTGTCCACATGATATCTTCGACGAAGAAGAGAGGGAATTGCTTCTACTCCATTTCTAAATTTTGCATATTCAGAAAATTCTTCCGTCTGCATGTACTGTAATTGTTTTGCACGACCAACGGATTTCCAAGATACTTCCTTTCGGACTCGTGTTTTTAGAAAACGCGACTGACACCGTTCTTTGTAAGGACATCCTTCGCAGTCACTTATCCGAAAATACGCAACGGAACGCTCATTGCCTGGATCATAGATACAGTCTTCAGGTACACGATTATTCTTACATTTGATGAGATATTTTCCATCATCAGTAAAAACAAAATCAGCATATATTTCATCTGGTTTGCGTCCTGTGAAATTGGTTGTAACAAGTTTTAGATTATGTTCAGATGCTAAACGTGAGTTCTCTTCTCCGCTGTATGCCCCATCGGCAACAATAAAAGAACCATCAGAAAAATCTTTTTTCTCATTAAGATAATCTTTCATAAACTGATTATCTGCGTAGGTATTTTGCTGGTAATCGTAGACAATGACCAGACTGCTTTTTTCTCCGACAGCTTCAACTACGTTTCCAACGTATCCAAGATGTCTGCCACCTGCTTTATAGCGGAAAGTGGCTTCTGGATCAGAAGGATTAAGCAATACTTCTGAAGGATTTTCAACTTCCTCTTTTTTGTCGAAGCCGCCTTGAGCCACCATCATCAATGATTGTGCGTTCCTTTAATAGGCGAATAAGAAGCTGATATTCACTTGTATCATCAAAATCACCGGTTGAATCACAAATCTTTATCAAGATATCTGCATCTTTCATCACAACAACGTTTCTCTCAGTTGCATCCATATCCCGCTTGTGATAAATGCATTTATTATAATCATCTTTTTTAATATAATGATATTGTTCATCCGGAATTTTTGTTCCACGCTCATCCATTATTTTGCAAAGATTAGCAACACAAGTATAAAACAATTCAAGCAATGAGAGGTTTCTGATATTTGCAGCAACCATTAAACTGTCCATACGTTGTTTATCCGGAGTGATATCCATAAAATCAGATATTTCTTTTGCCATTTTTACAACACATTCATGAATAAGATCAACATCATGCTCTGTTTCCTCTTGCTCTAAACCTGCTGAGGGTTCTGTCACTAATTGGCTGCTCTTCAAAACTGGTTGTGTGCAGTACATACTGATAGCGGATATCAAATGCCATAGCTTCAACGATCTCATCGTCAGTAACATTAAGAGCTTCTTTAAGAATCAGTGCCCCAACAATCACATTGACCGGAGTATTAGGTCTGGATGCTTTTTTACTGTAAAGAACAGAAAAAATATTTTCATCAATAGCAGGAAAAACTTTGTCTGCAAAAGTATTTGCCCATGATTTTTCTAACATTCGTTTTTCGCGTTCTGTAAGATTAAAAGTACTGTCTAAAACAGTAAGCTGTTGATTATCATTTTTAACAAAAGACATATAGATCACCTCATAAAATGCTACCTACATTTTACCAAAGAATCCAATGTTTTTACATATCGTGTTAAGTTTTCAAGGTACAAATTTATATCAAAGGCTATAAACCTTTTGACACCCTAATCTTTTATTTTATCTTCTCCGGAGCAGTTTTTTACACTGGCTTACAGGTGCATCCGATTCCCAGTCCATCCGGACCGATATGACAGGACAAACCGAAGGAAAGTTTATCACACATGACTTCCATTCCCGGGAAACTTTCTTTAATCTGGTTTACCCATTCTTCTGTCACTTCATCGGTACTGCTGGACGCCGCCATCAGGTACACTTTACCCGCAGCATATTCTTCTCGGAAATTCGTTTCCAGCTCATGCTTCATTGCATCGATCATAACTTTACGTGATTTCTTCATACCACGGCATTTCTGGTAGATATCAAGCTTTCCTGTGCTGAAATGCATAACAGGTTTGATATTCAGGACATCTGCTGCCAAAGCTGTCACAGAGCTGACTCTTCCTCCTTTTTTGAGATATTTCAGTGTGCTGAGCCCGATATAAATTGTCATTTTTTCTCTGGTTTCTTCAAGAATTTTCTTGATTTCGACTACACTGTATCCTTCTTCTGCCATTTCTACTGCATCAAGAACAGAACGATGCATCGGGGTTGCCACACGACCGTTATCTACGACAAACACCTTACCGGCAAATTCATCTTCATTTGCCATGGCTTCTGCTGTCATACAGGACCCACTTAAAGCACTACTAAGAGGAATATAAACAATCTCCTCATATTCTTTCAGCATCTCTTTCCACATATCCATAACTTCTGTTGGTGACGGCTGAGATGTAGATACATCTACGCCCTTTCGAAGCATATCATAAAATTCATCTCTGGAAAGATCTACTCCTTCACGATACACTTTCTCTCCGATATAAAAGGGCATCGGTAGTACCTTAATTCCGAGTCTCTGCGCTTCTTCGCTCAAAATTCCACTGTGGCTGTCTGTCATGATTCCTATTTTCTTCATAATATCTTCTTCCTTTGTAATCTATTTTTATAACGTCTTAATAATCGGCATTACACTTCATTTATATTTGTATCATATCATTATTTTTCATTCGGCAAAATAAAGGATGACGCAATTTCCTCCTCCGCATACTCTTCCACATCCGTTCTCGTTACTCGTTTTATATGTTGTTTTTTTAGGCGCAGATATACGAACTCCCGGAATATAGTATAAAATACCGATACAAGTGGAATGAAAATCAGCATACCTATAATTCCCATAAGATTTCCGCCGATTGTAACTGCCGCCAGTACCCAAATTGATGGAAGTCCTACTGATCCGCCAACCACATGAGGATAGATCAGATTACCTTCTATCTGCTGCAAAAGCAGAAAAACTATAATAAATAAAACTGCCTGTTTTGGATTTACCATAAAGATCAGAAAACTTCCCACGGCACAGCCAATAAAGGCTCCAAAGATAGGAACCAATGCGGTAAACGCGATCAAAATTCCAATTAAAAGTGCATATGGCATTTTTAAAATACTTAGCGTGATAACAAACATCATTCCGAGAATTACTGCTTCCAGACACTGCCCTGCAAGAAAATTTGCAAATGTCCGATATGTCAGCGAACATATGTTAAGAATTGCATCTGCTTTTTGTTTTGGAATAAAAGCGAAAATCACTTTTCTTACCTGTAAATGTAATTTTTCCTTCTGAAAAAGAATATAGCATGCAAAGGAAAACGAAATAAAAAAGGTCGCTAATCCACTGGCAATGGAACCTACTGCTGACATCGTCGTATTCATCATATTTCCGACTCCGTTTCCAAGAATACTTATTCCCCATTTAATTGCCTGATCAGGCTGAAACTGCAGCTGATCTACCAATTTCATAATATCCTGATTATCATGTGAAATTTCCCGAATCCAGTTTTGCATCTGTGGAATAAAATCTGAAATACTCGTCATCAGATTTCCCATGGTCTGTGTAAGCTGTGGAATCACACCAAACATTACCAATACCATTACACCTGCTGCCAATATAATTGTAAGAAGCAGGCTTATCGGTCTCGCAGCTTTTTTTCCTATTTTATTATTTTCTTTTATCTTTCCGAGCATTTTCTTTTCCAGGAAACTCATTGGTACATTAATCACAAAGGCAATTGCACCACCAAGCGCAAAAGGAAACACAATTTTCCATATTGACTTCAGCACTTCAATCACCACATCGAATTTCCACAAAGCAACTACAAGAAATGCCGTAAACACAATCAGTTCTCGAATTTTTTTCATAGAACATCTACTTAAATCCACTATCTTTTCCCTCTTTTTCTTAGTTTCATACGTATACACTTAAGTAATTGAATAATCAGAAGGCTTGCAAAAGCATATAAATATACACATCCAAGCTGCATCAGATTCAACGTTTCCACTTTGAATAAGTTATGGAAACCAGGAACCGTCAGTACTGTTGTAATGAGTACTGCACCTAACACAAATGCTCCCTGAAGCCACTTGTTATGAAAGAGACCTTTTGTAAAAATGACCGGATGATCTGATTTGCAATTATATCCATGAAACAAACGTGCCAGACAAAGAGTTCCAAAAGCATACGTGCTTCCAAGCAATGTACCATTCTGGTTGTATCCTGTCAAAAAACTGATCATTGTCATTGCTCCAATTACCAAACCTTCCAGACCGATTTTGCTAAGAAAATCTTTTGTCAATATCGACTCATCTGCCAATCTCGGTTTTTCACTCATCACTTCACTTCTATCCGGCTCTAAGCCTAACGCAATTGCCGGAAGACTATCCGTCAAAAGATTAATGAAGAGTAAATGTACTGGTGCAAATGGCACCGGAAGTCCTGCAACCGATGAACAAAGAACGGTTAAAATTGCTCCGAAATTTCCTGACAAAAGAAACTGTATCGCATACTTGATATTCTGATATAAGTTTCGTCCATTTTCCACTGCTTTTACGATTGTTGCAAAGTTATCATCTGTAAGTACCATCGCTGCTGCATCTTTCGCAACTTCCGTTCCGGTCATTCCCATTGCAACACCAATATCTGCCTGCTTTAATGCCGGTGCATCATTGACACCGTCTCCTGTCATTGCCACAATCATTCCTCTTTCCTGCCATGCCCGAACAATGCGAATTTTATGTTCCGGTGACACTCTTGCATACACAGAAATATTTGAGACAAATTCTTTGAGTTCCTCGTCACTCATATTTTCTATATCTGCCCCTTCACAGGCTTCCGATAAATCATGTAATATTCCAACTCTCTTTGCAATTGCTGCTGCTGTAATTTTATGATCTCCGGTGATCATAACCGGTCGAATTCCCGCTTTTATACATTCCGCTACCGCAGCTTTTGATTCTTCTCTCGGAGGATCCATCATCGCAATCAAACCAAGAAATACTAAGTGATCCTCATCTTGTATCGTTAATGTGTGATTCTTAGGAATTTCACGATAGGTAAAAGACAATACTCTTAAACCTTCCATCGAAAATTCCTGATTTTGACGTTGTATTTTTTCTTTATCTTCCTCAGTAATTTTTCGAATTCCCTCTTTCGTCCAGATTTGCTCTGTACGTTCCAGGAGCTTGTCGACTGCACCTTTTACAATCATTTGATTTTTACCATCTATCAGGTGAAGTGTTGACATCATCTTTCGATCACTGTCAAATGGCAGTTCTCCATTTCTTGGATAAAGCTTTCTTACGCTTGCCGCCTCTATCCCATATCGACTTCCAAGATTAATCAATGCTGTTTCTGTCGGATCTCCAATTTCTACTCCATTTTCATTTGTCGAATCATTACATAGAATACTGTAATTTAAAAGACATTTTTGTGCCTGATCTGATATATCAATTGCCTCTGCTGAAATTCTTTTTCCATCTATATAATAATCTTCAACCGTCATTTTATTCTGTGTGAGCGTTCCTGTCTTATCCGAACAAATAATAGAAACACTTCCAAGTCCTTCTACCGCCTGTAGTTTACGAATGATTGCATGCTCTTTTGCCATCTTCTGTGTTCCGAAAGAAAGTACAATTGTCACGATAGAACTTAGCGCTTCAGGAATTGCTGCTACTGCAAGTGCTACTGCAAACATAAATGCACTGCTGATCTTTTCACCGCGGAACACATTTATTGCAAATAAGAGTCCGCAAAATACCAGAATCATAATAGAAAGCTTCTTTCCAAAGACTTCCAAACTCACCTGAAGTGGTGTCTGTTTTTCCGAAGTTGACTTCAAAAGTCCTGCAATCTTTCCGACTTCTGTCTGCATTCCTATATCCGTTACAACAGCTTTCCCACGCCCATACGTTACAAAACTACCGGAAAATAACATATTTGTCCGATCACCAAGTGGCGCTTCCGTCAATATTGTATCCATGTTTTTCTCAACTGCAAGACTTTCTCCTGTAAGAGCACTCTCATCAATCTTAAGACTTGCATTTTCAATCAGTCTTCCATCAGCCGGAATCATATCTCCTGCTTCAAGCAGTATCACATCTCCAACAACCAGTTCTCTTGCCGGAATTTGAACGACTGTACCATCACGCAATACTTTTGCCTCCGGGCCAGAAAGATTCTTTAAACTCTGCAGAGATTGTTCTGCTTTTACCGTCTGTATTGTTCCCAAGATTGCATTGATCGTAATAACCGTCACGATAACTGCCGCACTTTCCACATCTCCAAGCATACCAGATATGATTGCTGATGCAATTAGAATCAGTACAAGAAAATCCTTATACTGTTCAAAGAAAATCTGCAGGATACCTTTCTTCTTTCCTTCTGTAAGTTCATTCCACCCACACTTTTCTCTGGATCTTTTCACCTGTTCACTCGTAAGCCCAGATTTCTTGCCATTCACCCTTTCAAGAACCTCTTCTACCGTCTGCTGATAAATTTCCTTCATCACTTCCGCCTCCTCGTTCTCCTAAATATTTTTCTAGTCATTGCAATATAAAATTGCTTATACAGTCTCTCCCTTAAGAGTCCTGGTATTCTGGATAATATACAGAGCGACCGATATGACCATCATTATAGCGCACAAACCAATCAACAGATCTGATACCATCGGTGTAATTTGGAACCATATAATATGCACCGCTGCAGTTCCATATAATAAAAAGGTTACTATCTTTCCATGCCAGTCTGCACCATGTACTTTTCCTGTCTTTCGTATCACAAGACATCCACTGACTACCATATACAGCTCCTTACCTGCCATTATTACGATTAAAAGAAGCATATGCGGAAAACGAGTAAACAGACAGATTAACATCGCTGCCTGTGTCAGCTTATCAGCCACTGGATCAAGTATTTTTCCTAAATTACTAATCCTATGGAATCTTCTTGCGATATATCCATCAGCAAGATCCGTAAGACCAGACAGCAATAAGATTTCACCAGCTAACAGAGGATTTTTCTTTACACAATAACTCCATATAATTACCGGAATCAGACAAAGCCGAAAAAAAGAAAGAAGATTAGGAACCGTAATAATTCTATTCAAATTTTCTTCCTGATTCACTTCACTCTGCATGTACGGTCACCTCACTTTCCTTTTTTTTAGACATAAACCAATAAAATATAACACAAAATGCTAAAGCAAACACAACACCAAAAACATTTTGAATCACTCTAAGACTAACCGCTCCTTGTAGTCCATAAGTCTCTGCAGCAATGGCTAAAGCACCAAATGTGTTAAATACTGCCTGCCAGCCATATTGTGCTGAAAGTCCTACACCGATTCCACCAAGAATTCCTATATATGCATAGATTGACGAAGGAAGCAGAAAATATAATACTGTAAAACATATAACACCTGCAATATTTCCGACAATCCTTTTACGGACTCTGTAGTGCATATCTTCCATAAACGGCAAAATCGCGGACATGGCCGCAATACCAGCCCACATTGCACGTGGCATATTACAAAGTTCTGCAATGCAAAGGACAATCGGTACGCATAAAATCTGACATATCTGCCATTTTGTTCTGGAAGAAGTGATATCAAATTCTTGTATCAGATCTTTCAGATTTCTTTTATAAGTTCTGTTTTTATGATTTCGATAAAATACAAAGCAGGTAAGTGCTGCACCTAAAGCCATTCCGACTAATCGCATCTGATAGCTTTTTCCCGTAACATCATAACCATATAGCAGCAGATACCCAAGAACCAATGTAGATTGATTAAACATGAATGGATTATGGCATCCGAACAGAATCAACACAGCCAGTGCCGCAATATTTAACAGCATTCCCAATACCGGTGAAAACTGATTTGCTAAATGCGGACATACAGTCATAATTACAAAGAACAAAGCCAAAAGCATCGTAGATTGTCCGGTGTGGATCCCCAGATCCGCATTTCTAAACACCATGAGACATAATAAGACTACTACACCTACAATGCTGTTCTCATTTCCAAATAGGATGCTGAAAATACTAACAAAGAAAAAACAAAATGCCATTGTAACAGCTATCTTCACCAGATATACCCACATATGATATAATTTTTCTTTTAATGTTTCACTCTTTTTCAACAGGTTTTTAGAACCTGCCTGATTTAACTGCAACTCCTGATAAAATGTCATATAAATCCTCCCAGCTTCTAATTTATCTTAAAACTATATAATCTCATCTTTCTGCTTTGGCAGCTCTATAACAAATCTGCATCCACCATATTCACGGTTTTCTGCTTTGATTGTTCCTCCGGCACTATCTACAATCCGTTTTACAAGTGCAAGACCTAGGCCATTTCCTTCTGCTTTATGAGATCCATCTACCTGATAGAACTTGTCAAATATTCTGGATTTTACATCATCCTCTATTCCTGGTCCTTCATCTTCCAGAATGAATTTAACAGAATCCTGTTCTTGTTTCAGAAACATCGTAATTGTCCCCTTTGAAGGGCTGAACTTAATCGCATTATCCAAAAGATTTATCCAGATATGCATAAAAAGTCCTTCATTCCCAGTATATTTAACTTCCTCCAATTCTACCTGAAAACCAATTTCTTTTTCTGTCCATTTTGTTTCCAATGAAAGAAATGCCTGGCGGATCTGTTCATCCAGACGATATTCTGTTTTTTTCATTGGTATATTCTGATTCTCTAACTTGGATAACAGCAAAATATTACCAACCAATCCGGAAAGTCTTTGGGTGTTAAATAAGATTTTTTCTACATATTCCTCTTGATCCGGAGACAGTTCTTCTCCCTGAAGCAGCATTGTATATCCTTCAATGGCATTAATCGGGGTCTTAAACTCATGAGAAACATTAGATACAAAATCCATCTGCAGCACCTCTGTTGCACGAAGTTCTTTTGTCATAACGTTAAAACTTTGATAAGATTCTCCAACTTCTGCTATACGGCTGTTCGTTTCCAAATGCTGTTCAAAATCTCCCTGAGAAACTTCCTTCATTGCTTTACTAAGTCTGGTAATTGGTTCCAGTAACTTTGCATTAATAAAGGAAGTGATCAGCCCTGCAATCAATGTATTGAAAATCAAAAGCCAGCCAAGCACAGGTATGCTGCCCGGCAGATTAAAAAAATGATTCAAAAAAGCAAATAATAAAGCAGATATGACTGTTGAAAATACAAGTGCCAGCCAGATTGCACCAGTCAGACAGGATCGGATCCGCAATCCTTTTTCATTCTTTTGTTCCATTATTTTTTCACCACCTTGTATCCAATTCCACGCATTGTTACGATTTCAAAATCAGGGTTATCTTTAAAACGCTCCCTGATTCTTCCTATATGTACCTCTATCGTATGTGGGTCTGCCTCCGTCTCGTATCCCCATACTTCATCCATCAACTGTTGTTTTGTAAATGTTCTGCCTGGCGAAGCTGCAAGCTTATATAAAAGCAGGAATTCTTTTTTAGGCAAAACAAGACTTTCCTTATCAGTTGTAACCGTCATTGCATCATAATCAAACTCTGTTGAACCGATCACAATTTTGTGTTCATTCAGTATCTGTGCACGGCGAAGCAATGCTCCGACTCTTAAAACCATTTCATTCACATTTACCGGTTTTACCATATAATCGTCACTTCCCGAAAGAAATCCCTGGCGCATATCATCAAAGGAACCTTTCGCAGTGATCATAAGTACCGGTATCTGATATCCTGCTGAACGGAGTTCCGACACCAGTTCATAACCATCCATAACCGGCATCATAATATCAGAAATGATCAGATCAATATATTCCTTATCCAATACTTCTAATGCCTGTGCTCCATCCGATGCACTTTTGACTTGATATCCATTCTTCTCAAGCACTTTTTGGAATAGCTGGCTTAATTCTTTATCATCTTCTACAATCAATATTTGAAACACGTTTTCCTTCCTCCTTATTAAAACAGATACCTTGCCCATCCAAGCAGATGCTGTACCAAAAATATTTTTCTCTGACGTTTCTTTGTTAATTCGATTGGCTCTACATGATATGGATCACGATAGGTTCCATCTTCCAATACCTGGCGGGACACTCTTTCATATTCCATCATGCCCTCTTCCAACTGTTTATTAATATCTTTACTGCGTATTACAAGCATCAGTTCCGTATCCAGATATGCACTTCTCATGTCCATATTAAAGGAACCGATTACAGACAGATCATCGTCAATCAGAATACTTTTTCCGTGGTATGAATAACCGCCTTCATATTCCCAGATATTAATTCCTGTACTTAAGATTCTATTTCTGTTTTTCGCATAATCGGCAGCCCCAAATGGATTCCCATTATTCGCAACTGAATTTGTCATGATAGAAAAATCTGAAACGTTCTCTGCAATCTCCTCCCATGTATTATACATCATATCATTACAGATAATATATGGCGTGTGGATCTTCACACGATTTTTTGCATTTTTCATCAATTCTCCCAACTGATACCACACTACTGGTTCTTTGGAACCTGTGTGAATAGGATTTGACACTAATGCAATCTTTTCTGTCTCAAAAGTTTCGTCCGTGTAATCGGTATCGCAGATTCTTTCCTTATTCTCTTCAAAATATTTCTGATAGCCGTTCTGCAGCTCTAAAACTGCGTTCTTTACAGATTTTCTATTTGCCAGTTTTTTATTGTCATGAAAATAACCACTGTCTTCTTGTTCCCATATCGTTTCAAAATACTCTGACAACTGGTTAACTGAATTTTCTTTCTCAGGTTCATCGCAAACCACTAACACGTCTCTGTCATAGTTCTTATGTCCCGGAAAATCACCCAGGAAATAATTGTATGTATTTCTTCCCCCAAGAATATATCTCTTTCCATCTGCAATCAAATATTTATCATGCATTCTACCCATCATCTTCCATGGTTTCAACGGATTGGCCTTATTATACAGTTTAATTTCAACATTCTCATGGGAAGATAATCCATAGAAATACGGATTTCCTTCCATATCAATCCAGCTCTCCATTCCATCTACTAACAGACGAATATGTACACCTCTGTCTGCCGCATCATGCAGTGCTCCTAAAATCAATTTTCCACTTTCATCGGATTGAAATGCAAAAGTAGAAAGAATAATTTCCTTTTTGGCATTCTTGATCAAACGCACTCTTTGTAAAAGCGCTTCTGGATTCTTTTCTATGATTACTGCCCGTTCTGTATTTTCACTGCATTCGTTCCATGACCCATTTTTTGTTTCTTTTTTGGTTGTATTGGACACTTCCGGCTGCTTTTTATATGCAACGCAGATTCCGAGCAATTCATAAAAAGCCACACATAAAAAAATTGCCAGTATAACAAGAAGGATTTTACATATTTTATACTTTTTCATTGTACATCACCTGATTCCTTTTTATTTCATACTTATACAATACAAAGTCAATCTCAATTTAACCTCAACAAAATTTATTTTTCATAAAAAAATATGACAGGCTTCTTTTTAAAGAAACAGTCATATTTTTATTCTAATATATGAAGGAGCTTTTCTTACTCCGTTGTATTAATCACTATTTTATTTCTTCCATAAGCTGTCGGATTTTTCTCAATGTACACCGCGTAACTGCCAGGTCATCTTCTTGTATATTCGATATGATTTTTTCATAAGCTTCTATCATTTTTTCTTTCTGACAATTACTTAATTCAATTGCCTTGTTCGTCAAAACAAGGTACGTTCTTTCTTTTTTTTCATCTAATTTCCAGATAATATATCCTTTATTTTCAAGACTTTTTACCATCTTAGATGTTTCTGGAATCGATAATTTCATGTATTCTGCCACTTCTGAAAGATATACTCCTTCATGACAGTCTGATTTTTCAACACATTCCTTTATACTATAAAGGAACAAATAATCTGTTCTTTCAACAAATTCAAATATGCTTTCAACATTGATGCTCTTTAAAAAAAACTCCTCTGCACTGGTTCCTGCTCCCATATTATCGTTCCTCTCTTTCTATATATTCTTTTTTGCTGACTAGACTCTTATATGCCGGGCGAATAATCTTATCTGTAGTTATCAATTCTTCCAGGCGATGTGCACTCCAACCAGCAATTCTTGCTATCGCAAATAATGGCGTGTACAATTCTCTTGGAATATTCAACATGTCATACACAAAACCACTATAGAAATCTATATTAGGACTTACTCCTTTGAATATCTGACGCTGCTTTGCAATCAACTTAGGTGCAATCTTCTCAATATTGTTATAAAGGGTCATATCTTTCTCACGTCCTTTATCCCTTGCGAGTTGTTCTACAAAGCCTTTGAACACCCTTTCTCTCGGATCGGAAATAGAATATACAGCATGTCCCATTCCATAAATAAGTCCTTTCTGATCAAACGCCTCTTTCTTCAAAATCTTACTCAGATATGATGCAATTTCCTCTTCGTCTTCATAATCTTTCACATGACTTTTAATATCATCCATCATATTCATTACCATCAGATTTGCACCGCCATGTTTTTTTCCTTTTAAGGATGACATTGCTGCTGAAATAACAGAATAAGTATCTGAACCTGAAGATGTTACTACCCGTGTAGTGAATGTAGAATTGTTACCACCACCATGTTCCATATGTAACAATAATGCTATATCCAGTACTCTTGCTTCCAGTTCTGTGAATTTTGTATCTGGTCTTAATAGGCGCAGGAAATTTTCAGCAATAGATAAATCTTTTTCAGGTCTATGAATATACATACTTTCGTTTTTTTCATAATGACAATAAGCATGGTATGCATATACTGCTAACATAGGAAATGCTGCGATCAACTGCATACTCTGCCTTAGCACATTCGGAATTTCAAGACTTTCTTTCTCCTTATCGTAAGAGCCCAATGTAAGAATACTTCGAGTCATAGAACCCATAATATCTGATGTAGGTGCTTTCATAATGACATCTCTGGTAAAGTTAGTCGGTAGTTCCATACAATCAGATAGTCTTCCCTGAAATTCCATTAACTGTGTATCAGTTGGCAATTCTCCGAATAAAAGAAGATATGCTCCTTCTTCAAAGACAAACCTTTTTCCTTTACTTCCTGTTACTAAATCTTTTATATTATAACCACGATAAGATAACTCGCCATCACATGGACTCTTTACTCCATCACGATATTCAAAAGCTTTTATATCAGAAATATTTGTAAGCCCCGTCAACACACCTTGGCCTTTTTCATCTCGTAAGCCTCTTTTTACACCATACTCTGAATATAGATTCTTACTAATGCTATCATTTTGTTCACAAAAAATTGCTTGCTGTTTCATATAATTTTCCAAATTGCTCATTTGAATCGCTCCTTTCATTCTGTTACGAACTTACATACTATACTCAGATATTCTTGTTTCCAGAGCATTCAGCATTGTCTGTTCTTTTTCTTATTCTTATTCATTAGCAATACAATACAATGGAAAACTCAATTTAACCTCAACAAGGTTTGTTTTTTCATCCATGCAAAATCTTCTTTGTACAACAGACTGTTAGATATAGCAAAAACGGCCTTTCAAAAACAGTTAACTTCTAAATCAACTGTTTTTTGAAAGGTCGTTTCATCAGATTCTTATAGCAATCCAGCAAATAATCTCATAAATAATTGTCCTAGTCGCAAATATGCACTTCGTCCGGTTTGATATTGGTCTGTCACATCACGACATTCTCCCATCGTTCTTATCAGATCATTTTTTATTTCCACAACTGCCTGACAATCTGCCATAAAACAACCGTTTTCAAAATGGTGATATAAACTTCGATAATCCAGATTAATTGTTCCACAAGTTGCCATACAGTCATCTGCCACACTCATTTTTGCATGACAGAAACCAGGAGTCCACTCATAAACACGAACACCATGTTTAACTAATCCATGATAAAAAGAACGAGTTATATTATAAATGAATTTTTTATCAGGGATACCAGGTGTGATAATTCTTACGTCTACCCCTCGCTTAGCAGCCAGACATAACGCATGCGTCATTTCATCTGTTATGATTAGATATGGAGTCATAAACCAACAATATTTTTCAGCTTTATTTATCATACTGATATAAACTTCTTCTCCTACTTGCTCATTATCCATAGGGCTGTCTGCATAAGGTTGAACAAACCCAGTTTGCTGTGCCGCATAATCATAGTGGAAAAGGTATTTACTAAAATCAGAATCATTAGCAGCCTTAGCACTTACTGCATTCCACATTTCCAAAAATGTCACCGTAAGCGACTGAACAGCATCTCCTTCTAAACGAATACCTGTATCTTTCCACTGTCCATACGGGTGTGTGTAATTAAAATATTCGTTTGCTAGATTATATCCACCTGTAAATCCGACTTTTCCATCAATAACGGTTATTTTTCTATGATCACGATTGTTCAAAAACAGATTTAAACCTGGCATAAACGGATTGAATACACGGCAATGAATTCCTATTGCCTCCATCTTTTTCACAAAATCTGTGTTAATAAAGCCTATAGAACCCATATCATCGTAGAATACTCTAACTTCCACACCTGCTTTTACTCGCTCTTCCAGAACATCTTGAATCTTATGCCATGCTTCAGCGTCTTCTATCGCATGATATTCCATAAAGATAAACTTCTGTGCTTTCTCCAAATCCTTAAGCTGTGCCTCTAATCCTTTCACTGCTTCATCAAAATACACAATATCCGTATTCTGATAGATTGGATACTGCGAATTTCTTTGTATGTAACTTGCTATATTTCCTGCTTTCGGAATTGTTTCTTTTATTCTGCTCAAACACTCCTGACTGTCCGGAAGCATTGGTAACAATTTGCTATCAATTTCTGCATATCGCTCACGCATTTTATGTGTGCCACCATTCAAACCAATCAACAAATACAGGCCTACACCCATAATTGGGAAGATTAGAATTAAGATGACCCAAGGCATTTTCATAGAAGAGGTCTTATCTGATGCGTACAATCCCAAAACCAAGATTCCACTCAAAATCCTTGTAAATAAATTTATAATTTCTGCATATTCATTCAAGCGT
Organism: Ruminococcus sp. AM42-11; assembly: GCF_003480145.1. NCBI lineage: Bacteria > Bacillati > Bacillota > Clostridia > Eubacteriales > Oscillospiraceae > Ruminococcus > Ruminococcus sp. AM42-11. The sequence goes on from NZ_QUIO01000056.1 coordinate 15,837, forward strand.
GTTACGATAGTAATAATAAAAATCACTTCCAGAAGAATGCAGACTATGGAAAAACACAGCCGTTTTACCCCATTTTTTGTTTTTGCTTTGCCCTCTAAAGTATCTTGTTTCATATATATTCCGCCTTCCTACTTGCTCAGTTTTCTCCCTAAATTTCGTGGAACATACCAATTTTGTCTTTTATTCTCTGCATTTCATTATCTGCTTCAATGATAGCTCTTGCAGAATGAAGTAATTCTTCACTTATCTCATCATAGCCAGGCATTTCTTCAATTCCTTTTTTATAGCGAAGTTGATGTTCCAATGTTGCCCAGAAATCCATACCATTGGTTCGAATCTGTAATTCTACACGCATAGGTGTTTTACCCTTAGCAAAAAATACTGGTATTTCAACAATCATATGATAGCTTCGATAACCATTCGATTTTGGATTTTTTATATAATCTTTTATTTCAATAACTTTAATATCATCCTGTTGGGTAATCAAATCTGATATCATATAAATATCGTCAATAAACGCACAAACTATTCGAACGCCTGCTACATCATTGAGATATGTCTGTATATTTTCTGTTGTAAATTCATATCCCATCTTCTGCAGTTTATTGTAAATACTATTGGGCTTCTTAATTCTTGTTTTTATAAAAGAAATAGGATTTCGATTGTTCTCAGCTGAAAATTCATCATCCAAAACCTCAAGTTTAGTTTGTATCTCCCGAATAGCACAACGATACATCATCATTAAATTATAAAATTTCGTAGCATTATTTAAAAACTGTAGTGATTCCGGACTGTTCATCCTGAGTTTTTTTACTTCATCTTTTGTCATGGAACTTTCCTTTCTACCTCATCCCTGATTTCAAAACATTATTTATTTTGATAGTTGATTCGTTCTCCTTGAATTACTGGATAACAAATCATTTTATCACTATCCAGATTTTCTACATGCATATCTACTGCACTGATCTGATGGTTTTCATAAGTATTGTAATAATAAATACCTTTTGTAACATTACAACACGACGTATACAATGTGATTTCATATTTTCCATCCGCTACTTCGCAACATCCTCGTTGCTGATCCACAGATCCGAGAATGTGGAAGAATTGGCTAACGCTTTCTTCCTCTGATTCACCTGAAATTGCATTTACCTTTGTAAAAGCTACACGTACAAAGCGTGAGGAAGATGAGAGATCTCCCGGAAGACCTAATCCTCCCATACCTCTACTATATGCATCAAGAGCCAAATTTTCGCAGAAAGTATTTCTGGGCTGTTTAGGAGATAAATGCATATAATTATTTAGTTGAAACATCTGCTGTGGAAATGGCGGATTATTCGTAAGCACTCCTACTGGATTATCATAAATATGCAAACCATCTGACATAGATTCTACCGTAATTGACTCATTCTCATCAGAAATGATCCAGTGTAATTGTGCTAATGGCAATTGCTCGCTGAAAGGAGTATTAACAATATTAATTCGTTCAAGAAGCTCGCGAACTTCAACTAAAGAAGAACACTGACTTAAAATCCACGGAATAAATTCAAACTGTGCAATATTTTCCACATCTGGCTTAATCGCGGCATAAACAGCATTTCCGACAAAATTCAGTCCTGCCATTGCCACTCCTTTTTCATTCATAGCATCATAATACAAAGGATAATCCTCTGCAACATGAGCCATTCCAATAATTGCATAATGATTTTTCATATCGCCAACATGGCGAAAATTAAACGCATAATTACGTGGTGTAATTACTATCTGATCACCATAAGAGAATTCATAATCGAGGGTTCGTCCAAAGTAAAAATCTTTTGTTTTATAAGTTGCTGCTGTACACATGATCGTTTATCCTCCTAAATAGATTGAAATATGTCAATGAGTTTTTTTCTTGAACAATAGTATAGCACAATCTTTTATTTTGTTCCAACTTCATACATGATCATAACATGTAAACTTTAAACTATTTTCCTAGATTATTTCTCCATCAGTTTTTCAAACCAGGTATCCATAGCTAGGATGAATTGACCTACGTCTGGCAATTCTTGCAGCATTTCGTTTAGGGTTTTGTGCTTCACATATTTCTGCACATACACCCAAAAGACAACGCTACTGGCTTCTGATACAATGTCAGCTATGGTTTTGCGCATAAGCTCTTCAAATTCAGCAATTTCTTCTTTCGGAACAACATCATATGTGGTGACAGTATGGAGCCTCTCTATCTGGATGGACAGATCATCTGGATTCATAAACAAGAAACTCTTGAAGAAGGAGAAATCGGTGTCTTTTTCCTCGATGGTGATGCTTATGTAAAGAAATATCATCAATCTGATTCCGGTATCCAATTTATTTCTCTAAATAAAAAATATGCTCCTATCCAAGTCACTTCCGGCTCCACCTTAAAAACTTTTGGAAAAGTAGTTGGCTAATTTTAAAAGGCTGATGCATTAACAGTAAACTTGCAGGGCGTCTTTTTTCACCATTTTGCATGGCTTATAGCGTTCACAAAACACATTCACAAGTTTCACAAAATCATTCACAAAATCTCACAAAAAATTAGCACTCACCTCTTGACAGTGCTAATAATGCGTGTTATATTACAGATAGAACAAAGGAAGAGAGATAAAAGAAAAGGTATTCCAGATGTTCGAAGAACTAGAAATGATAATACAGCAGACTGGATCGTGAAGATCTAGGGAGCTTTTGAAAGGAGATATGACTTATGTTAATGCCTAGTATTTTTGGAGAAAACTTATTTGATGATTTCTTTACACCATTCTATTATGATGACAAAGATGAGAAGAAAGCGGAAAAGAAGCTGTACGGAAGAAGAGCACAGAATCTCCTGAAGACAGATATTAAGGAAAAACCGGAAGGTTATGAACTGATTGTTGATGTTCCTGGCTTCAAGAAAGATGAAGTCAAAGTTGCATTGAAAGATGGTTACTTAACTGTCAGTGCAGCAAAAGGTCTGGATGAAGACGATGAAGATAAGAAGGGACACTACATCAGACGTGAACGTTACGCAGGAGCCTGCGAGCGAAGCTTTTATGTAGGCGAAGAAGTGACTCAGGAAGACATTAAAGGTGAATACAAACATGGTATCCTGAAACTGTTTGTTCCGAAGAAAGAAGCAAAACCAGTTTCCAATGATCCGAAATATATAACCATTGAATGATAATGATAACATCTGATTGATAAAAAGCTCGTGGTGTTGCCCGAAGATTTCGGGCAGTACCCTTTAAATATAATTGTAAGTAACAGTCGAAAGACTTGAATATAGATTTGTTTGTCATGAAAAGGAGATATGACTTATGTTAATGCCTAGTATTTTTGGAGAAAACTTATTTGATGATGATTGGATGAACTTCCCGTTTAACGATGAGTTTTGGGGCAAGAAGAATCCGCTTTATGGTAAACATGCGCAGAACATGATGAAAACGGATATCCGTGAAACAGACGGTAGCTATGAACTGGATGTCGATCTTCCGGGATTTAAGAAAGACGAGATTCAGGTACAGCTGAAAGATGGTTATCTGGTACTTTCTGCTGCAAAGGGACTGGATAAAGATGAAAAAGATAAAGAAGGTAATTATATCAGGCGTGAACGCTATGCGGGCAGCATGTGCCGAAGCTTTTATGTAGGCGATGCAGTAAGCGAAGAAGACATTCATGCAAAATATGAAGATGGTATTCTGAAACTGTCCGTGCCAAAGAAAGCACCTGAGAAAATAGAAAAAGATGGTTATATTGCCATTGAAGGTTAAGGAAATCTCCTTATAGTCGGGGCTGTCGCATCAATGATTAGGAAATCATAGGTGCGGCAGCATCTTTTTGCCGTTTTTAAGGCGAAATATTCTCTCCTTTCATTCTGTTTCTACAAGAAGGCGAACTTTAATAAACCTTTTCTGGAAAAAGGTTCGTTTTCAGGATTTACTTTTGACCTGTCAAAATCAGGCGGTTTGTTTGAGTGGAAATAAATGCCGCCCTGTCCTTCCTGCCTGAATCTTATAATGAAGCTTGTTTATGTTATACCCGATCGCCAGCAAGATACTCTGGGCGGTTACATTTGCTTTCCTTCGATATAAATATCGCCTGAATTCCATATACAAAAGTTCTTTTAATTCTATTACTATCTGTTCGTTCTCCATTTTCACCTAATCTCTTTACTCCAGTTTCAGCCTGCTCTTTGTTCTGTGTCTTCTGGGGAAGTACTTTGCCTCCCTTGGCTCCATAGAACAGCTCTGTGAGCGCTTCGGCATTTCACAAAACCTGTTTTACAAATGGCTTAAACTGTGGAACTCTCACAGACGGCGCTGGCTTGGTGTTCTGGATGACTCCGAGACTCAGCATAGTTACATTATAACATGTAACGGAGAGAAAGATGGTTGTCGTTAGCCATCTTTTTTTCTTTTTATGATAAAAATTTGGGGAGGGTGTGACTCGACATGAGTCACACCCTCCCTCTCTTAGAACTGTCTATTTGATATGCTCCCTTCTAGGTAGACAAGTGAAATAATAAAAACTTGTCACTTAGGAGGGAGCATATTTTATGTCTAAAAGAAAAGTATCTGTTGCGGATAAGATATATGCTGTAAATCTATATCTGGATGGAAAAGAAAGTCAACGGCGAATTGCCGATATGTTTGATGTAAGTCTCGCATCTGTCCAACAATGGATTCGAAACTATGAATCTATGGGAGCAAATGCATTCACATTGAAAGGGAATAAAAAATATTCCAAAGAATTGAAACAACAACAAGCAAAGTTATCTCTACTCCCGTTATCAAAGAATTGCCGCGCGCAGAGGTGGGAAAAGGGCTTTAATTGCAGTAGCCCATACCATGTTAATCGCGATCTATCATA
>NZ_QUIO01000057.1:0-20087 GCF_003480145.1 Ruminococcus sp. AM42-11
TGGCAGACAGCTCCGGATTATCCCATGGAAGTGTAGCCATCGGTGCCAGTGAAACTGCCCTCAATATTTTCCTGCTGGATAAATTAAAAAGTTTTCACATGACTTATCCGGGAATCCGGCTGAAGCTTTACAACCATTCCACACCGGAAGCCATTGAAGCTGTTAAAAGCGGAAAGATTGATTTTGCAGTAGTTTCCACTCCGGCAGAGGTGGATTCCCCATTGAAACAGATCATGCTCATGCCGTTTCAGGAGATTCTGGTTGGAGGCACTACTTTTACTGCCCTTGGCAGCCAGGAACTTTCCCTTCGGGAGGTAAAGAACTATCCGATGATTTCTCTTGGGCGGGAAACTATGACCTATAAATTTTACAACAGCGTATTTTTGTCCCATGGCCTGGATCTTTCCCCGGATACGGAAGCTGCCACTGCGGATCAGATCCTGCCTCTGGTAAAATGCGAGCTCGGGCTTGCCTTTTTGCCCCAGCCAATGGCCGCACCTTCCCTTTTGAAAAAAGAGATCGTACAGATTCCATTAAAAGATGAAATTCCGGAACGCCAGATCTGCCTGGTGTATGACAGCCAGCATCCTATGGGAGCTGCGGCAAGGGAACTAAAAAATACAATTGTATCCGGGCGGGGTTAAACCAAGTGTATGGAAAAAATTTTAGAATGCATTTTAATAATGCAAAAGATCCGGAAGTTGGCCCTATTACAGGCTGGCCGCCTCACAAAAACGTAGAAGAAAGTAAAAACGTAATAACCTATGATATTAATTCGGAGAAGCTGACAGAAGAGCAAAAAGAAGTTCCAAGGATATGGAACGATCTGAGTACAAATGAGTAGGAAACAGTAATGTCAATGCTGCGTGGACTTCGGAAGAAGGAGAACAGTTCGAGTATATGTATCGGCTGTTCTTTTTTTAATTTTTAAGTGTTAAAGCGGTGAGGTTTTTCTTGTGTAAAGTGGAGCAATGGAGTATAATAAAATAGGTTTTTTGCAGAATTTTAAAAGCTATAATAAGAAAATCGGCAAAACAGACGAAAGTCTGTGACGCAAAGCTAAAGGGCCTGTAAAATGGCAGCCAGTTGCATGAACTGAGGTGCACTGTCTGTGAGACAGTGTTTTTTTACGGTGTTATTTCATAGACGTAACAATAATAATTTTATGGCAGGGAATCAGATATGAAAAATACGAGAAGGATAGTTAGGATAGACAGAAAATGAAAGGAAAAAAAGTGATTGCAGGCATTCTGCTTGCGGGAATTTTAGCAGTCACCTTGGCAGGGTGTAAAAACACAGATAACACGAAAGAAGAAACAGAAAAGCTCGTCATTACTCTCGGCAGTGACAGCTATCCGCCATACAATTATCTGAACGAGGATGGCGTACCGACGGGCATAGATGTAGAACTGGCTACGGAAGCTTTCAAAAGAATGGGATATCAGGTGGAGGTTGTCCAGATTAACTGGGAGAAGAAAAAAGAACTGGTAGAGAGCGGAGAGATTGACTGTATCATGGGCTGCTTTTCTATGGAAGGACGTCTTGACGATTACCGCTGGGCAGGACCGTACATAGCAAGCCGTCAGGTGGTCGCTGTAAATGAGAACAGCGATATCTACAGCCTGAATGACCTGGAGGGAAAGAACCTTGCTGTCCAGTCCACAACCAAACCGGAAGGCATCTTTCTGAACCGGACAGATGAAAGAATCCCAAAGCTGGGCAATCTGATCAGCCTAGGACACAGGGAACTGATCTATACATTTCTGGGAAAAGGCTATGTAGATGCAGTCGCCGCACATGAGGAATCGATTGTTCAGTATATGAAGGATTATGATGCAAGCTTCCGTATCCTGGAAGAACCTTTGATGATCACTGGAATAGGTGTCGCTTTTGCAAAAGATGATGACAGAGGAATCTGTGAGCAGATGAGCCAGACTCTGGAAGAAATGCGTCAGGATGGCACATCCCTGAAAATTATTGAAAAATATCTGGATGATCCCCAGAAGTATCTGGAGGTGGATGACCTTGGATATTAAGAGAAAGAAAAAAGAAAAACGAATCCAGTTGATCGGAGGTCTGATTGGATTCTGTGTGGCTGTAGTCTCTCTGTTTTATTTCTTCCATATAGAGAAAGCGGAAGCAGAAAAAAGAATGGTGGAGATCGTAAATTATGTTAAAGTGCAGTGTTCCACCTACACCCATTATAATGAATCTTCCGAATCCAAAAGTCTTCTCCGCTCAATTGAAAGTGCCAGACAGATGAGTACAAATATTAACATGGAAATCGAAAACGGCGGTCAGCTAAGCCAGGAGTTCCTGAAAGAAAACCTGCAGACTCTCTGGGTGGATGGTATCATTGTACTGGATACAGAAGGAAAGACAGACTGTAAATACAGCACGGACGAGGCTCTGGCTAATGAGATTACGGAGTATCTGCAAAAAGAAATTATCATGGATTTTGCCGGATATGAAGAAAGAAGCTATTCGGAACGGTTTACCAGGGAAGATGGGTCACATATCGATATTGCAGCCTGTGCCAGAAAAGATGCACCGGGTATCGTGGCAATCTACTATTACACATCTTCTGAATTTGCCAGAAATTATACACTGACGATACAGGGGCTTTTAAATGGCTATAGTACTCAGAAAGATGGAACGATTATTGTTGCAGACGAGGGAATCGTTGTTGCCAGTAATGATGAGAGTTTGTTGGGGCAGAATACAGCCGATAACGAAGTTGTTCAGGCAATGAAAAAGCATACAGACAGTCAGCACATTTATCATTTGAAGAATGAAGGAACCGGATGCTACGGAATCATGCTGAAGCAGAGGGATTACTATATTTATGCATATCTTCCGGATACAGAAGTGTTCCATAATCTTCCATTAAGTGTGATAAGTGTTATTTTTCTTTATTTTCTGATATTCAGCACATTCTGGTTCTGGACATACAGAACCAATCTGGCACACCGAAAACAGGAACAGGAAAAAGATGAAAAATATAAAGAAGAACTTCTGATAGCAGCAAAAAAGTCAGAAGCAGCCAATGAGGCAAAAACAGAGTTTCTACAGCGAATGAGCCATGATATCCGGACTCCGATTAATGGAATCTGCGGCATGGTCAATATGGCAGAACATTATGCAGGTGATTTGGAGAAACAGACGGAATACAGGACAAAGATTAAAGAGGCATCCAATCTGTTGCTGGAACTGGTAAATGAAATCCTGGATATGAGTAAGCTTGAGTCAGGCGAAATCGTTCTGGAAGAGATTCCATTTAATCTGAGCAGTATTTCAGGGGAAGTAGTTTCTGTGATCGAGCAGATGGCTGCAGAACAGAATATCAGGATCGTGTGGGAGAAAAAAGAAATCACACACCGGGATTTTATTGGAAGTCCGGGGTATGTGAAACGGGTGATGATGAATATCCTGTCCAATGCGGTGAAATATAACAGAGAAAACGGACATATCTATATCAGCTGCATGGAAATCCCAGCCGGACAGCCAGGAATGACCACAATGGAATTTGTCTGCCGGGATACCGGAATCGGAATGACTGAGGAGTTCCAAAAACATATTTTTGAACCATTTGCACAGGAACACACAGGAAGCCGCACAAAATTTGCCGGAACAGGACTTGGGATGCCGATTGCAAAGAATCTGGTCGAGAAAATGGGCGGAGCCATTACCTTTGAAAGTGAAGAAGGCACAGGAACTACATTTGTGATCCGGGTTCCGTTCAAAATAGATATGAATGCGGATAAACGTGAAAAACAGAAGGATGTATCAGAAAAATCTATAAAGGGGTTGCATATTCTTCTGGCAGAAGATAATGAGCTGAACATGGAAATTGCAGAATTTATGCTCCAGAATGAAGGTGCTGAGGTGACGAAAGCATGGAATGGACAGGAAGCTGTTGAGCTATTCAGAAAAAGTAAACCTGGTGAATTTGATGTCATTCTTATGGACATTATGATGCCGGTTATGAATGGTTATGAAGCTACAAAGAAAATCCGTTCTCTGGACAGAGAGGATGCAAAGATGATTCCGATCATTGCAATGACAGCAAATGCATTCACGGAGGACAGACTGAGAGCTAAAGAAGCAGGAATGGATGAACATATAGCAAAGCCTGTTGATGGAAAATTATTAATAAATATAATTTATAAACTAATGAAACACAGTTTCAGGGGGAGTCATAATGAAAAAGAAAAAACGGAGTAAGTTACTTGCTGTACTTCTGGTGATGGCGACAGGCACATCACTTTTGTCAGGCTGCGGCAGAAAAATTGCAGAAAAAGAAGATGCAGAAACCATCACAGTGTATTTATGGAGCACCAGCCTGTATGATAAATATGCACCATACATCCAGGAACAGCTTCCGGATATCAATGTTGAATTTGTAGTCGGCAATAATGATCTGGATTTTTATAAATTTCTTGATGAAAACGGTGGATTGCCGGATATTATTACCTGCTGCCGGTTTTCCCTGCATGACGCAAGTCCGCTGAATGACAGTCTGATGGATCTTTCCACAACCAATGAGGCAGGTGCTGTCTATGATACCTACCTCAGCAGTTTTATGAACGAGGATGGCAGCGTAAACTGGCTTCCCGTGTGTGCAGATGCCCACGGTTTTGTAGTGAACAAGGACCTTTTTGAAAAGTATGAAATTCCGCTGCCAACCGATTATGAAAGCTTTGTCTCTGCCTGCCAGGCATTTGACGAGGTGGGAATCCGTGGCTTTACTGCAGACTATTATTACGATTATACCTGTATGGAAACACTGCAGGGTCTGTCTGCATCAGAATTGTCTTCTGTAGACGGACGCAAGTGGCGCACCACCTACAGTGACCCGGATAATACAAAGAGAGAAGGTCTGGATGATACCGTCTGGCCGGAGGCTTTTGAACGCATGGAACAGTTTATCCAGGATACCGGGCTGAACCAGGACGATCTGGATATGAATTATGATGATATAATTGAGATGTACCAAAGTGGTAAGCTTGCCATGTACTTCGGCAGCTCAGCTGGTGTAAAAATGTTACAGGATCAGGGCATTAACACAACATTTTTGCCATTCTTTCAGGAGAATGGCGAAAAGTGGCTGATGACGACCCCATATTTTCAGGTGGCATTAAACCGTGACCTGACACAGGACGAGACGCGCCGGAAGAAAGCAATGAAGGTACTGAATACAATGCTTTCAGAGGATGCACAGAACCGGATCATTAGTGATGGACAGGATCTGTTAAGCTACAGCCAGGATGTGAATCTTAAGCTTACGGAATATCTGAAGGATGTGAAACCTGTGATCGAGGAAAACCACATGTATATCCGTATTGCGTCAAATGACTTTTTCTCCGTTTCCAAGGATGTGGTTTCGAAGATGATTTCAGGAGAATACGATGCAGAGCAGGCCTATCAGTCATTTAATTCCCAGCTTCTTGCGGAAGAATCTGCTTCAGAGAATATCGTGCTGGATTCACAGAAATCCTATTCCAACCGTTTTCATAGCAGTGGGGGAAATGCGGCTTATTCGGTTATGGCAAACACTCTGCGTGGTATTTATGGGACGGATGTGCTAATCGCAACCGGAAACAGCTTTACGGGAAACGTGCTGAAAGCTGGATATACAGAAAAAATGGCAAGAGACATGATCATGCCAAACAGTCTTTCGGCATATAGCTGCAGGATAAGCGGGGCAGAACTGACAGAACTGGTCAGAAACTTTGTAGAAGGCTATCAGGGAGGTTTCATTCCCTTTAACCGTGGCTCTCTGCCTGTGGTCAGCGGCATTTCCGTGGAAGTCAAAGAAACGGATGATGGCTATACATTGAGTAAAGTTACAAAAGACGGAAAAAAAGTTCAGGACAAGGATACATTCACGGTAACCTGCCTTGCGATACCAAAACACATGGAAGCCTATCCCACAGATGAGAATATTGCGTTTGAGGGAGAAGACACCTTTGTGAAAGATACCTGGACAGGATATATTTCAGATGGTGATGCCATTCTTGCAGAACCTGAAGACTACATGACTCTGAGGTGAGAAGAATGGATATTAAGAAGCATAACAAAGGCAGAGAAAAGACTGTTAGGAGAAAACGATTCCGGATCGCTGTCTTTACAGCTGTTTTACTGGGAATTGTTCTGATGGTTTTCCGATATTTTGACTTTGTGTCGAAAACTATTTATGAGGAAAGTGTTTCCCATCTGACGGAGGTTTTTCATCAGTCTGATAATATGTTAAGGGAATTGACAGATAAGAACCTGACTTATCTCCATATTTGGGGTGAGAATCTGCAGAATACCTCAAGCGAAGATGAAATCCGTAATTATATAAAGAATGCGCAGGAAGATGCTGGATTTTTGGATTTCTTTTTTCTGTCAGCCGACGGGAACTATAAGATGGTGACAGGGGAAACCGGGTACCTTGGATTACAGGAAAATATTGAAGAGAACATCCGGCAGGGAAATGATGTGATATCAAATGCAGCAGTTCCGGGAAAATCCCAGTTGCTTGTTTTTGCCACTCCCAAGGCTCATGGAAACTATCAGGGATTTGAATATGATGCCATCGCCATTGCTTATGAAAACTCTAATATCGTAGATGTACTGGATATTTCTGCTTTCAATGGAAATGCACAGAGTTTTATTGTTCATCCGGATGGCCGTGTTGTGATCGATCATTCTTCTGAGTTATGGGGGAATGTATATAATTTCTTCGGTGTTCTGAGAGAGCATTCTGATATGTCTGAAAAAGAGGTCAATGAGCTTTCGGAGAAGTTTAAAGCAGGACATACTGGTGCGATGCTGGTAAATCTGGATGGAAGGAACTATTATCTGGTCTATGAAAAATCAGATATTCAGGACTGGGTATTACTGGGACTTGTACAGGCAGATATTGTCAATGCCAGTATGAACAGCCTGCAGAGCAGTACAATGCTTCTTGTTGGTGCGGTCGTGTTCTGTATTGCTGCTTTTCTTATCAGTCTTATTATTCAAAAAAGCAGGACAAATCTCAGAAGAAAGGATACGGAGATACGGTACCGGGATGAGCTGTTTCAAAAGCTTTCAATGAACGTGGATGATGTCTTTCTGATGCTGGATGCAAAAACATATCAGGCAGATTACGTCAGCCCAAATGCGGAAAATCTGCTGGGTATTACGGTAGAACAGATTCGTAGAGATATTCGTGTTCTGGGAAAATTGCATCCGGCGGAACATGAAGATCCGGAGAAAAATTATCTGGAAGAAATCAAGGTTCATGAACAGCGAGAATGGGATTTTGAATATGTTCATCAGAAAACAGGGGAAAAACGCTGGTTCCATAATATTGCAATGGGTAGTGAGGTAAATGGAAAAAAGAAATACATCCTGGTTCTGTCGGACCGTACCTCGGACTGGAAAATGAACCAGGCACTTTCTGAGGCAGTCCGTGCGGCGGAGACAGCAAACAGGGCCAAGAGTACCTTCCTTTCCAACATGTCTCACGATATCCGGACACCAATGAATGCGATCATCGGCTTTACCACACTGGCTGTAAGCAATATTGATGATAAAACAAGGTTCGGGATTATCTGGGAAAGATCCTTTCCTCCAGTAACCATCTGCTTTCCCTGATCAATGATATCCTGGATATGAGCCGGATTGAGAGCGGAAAGATCCATCTGGAAGAAACGGAGGTCAGTCTGTCGGATGTGCTTCATGATCTGAAGACGATCATCAGCGGGCAGATCCATGCGAAACAGCTGGAGCTTTATATGGATGCCATGGATGTGACAAATGAGGATGTCTATTGTGATAAGACACGACTGAATCAGGTGCTGCTGAATCTTTTGTCCAATGCGATCAAGTTTACTCCTGCTGGCGGAACCGTTTCTGTCCGGCTGAAACAGTATCCGGGTCTCCAAAGAGGCAGTGAACTGTACGAGATCCGGGTGAAGGATAACGGAATCGGTATGAGTCAGGAATTTGTACAGAAGATCTTTTCTCCTTTTGAGAGGGAGCGGACTTCCACTGTAAGCAGGACTCAGGGTACAGGACTTGGTATGGCCATCACCAAGAATATTGTGGATATGATGGGCGGCACCATTGAGGTCCGGACAGAGCAGGGGAAAGGTACCGAATTTATCGTCCGACTGCCATTCCGGACTCAGCCTGAGCACCAACGTATAGAGAAGATCATAGAGCTGGAAGGTCTTAAGGCTCTGGTTGTAGATGACGATTTTAATACCTGTGACAGCGTGACAAAAATGCTTGTGAGGGTTGGAATGCGTTCGGAATGGACACTTTCCGGTAAGGAGGCTGTTCTGCGTGCACGACAGTCTATGGAGCTTGGGGATGCCTTCCATGCTTATATCATCGACTGGCGACTGCCGGATATGAATGGTATTGAGGTCACCAGACAGATCCGCAGTCTTGGTGACGATACACCGATCATTATTCTGACTGCTTATGACTGGTCAGACATCGAAGTGGAAGCCAGGGCTGCAGGAGTAACTGCATTCTGTGCGAAACCTCTGTTTATGTCCGATATCAGAGATACCCTGATGACTGCCATTGGCCAGAATCAGGCTGAGCAGGAGAAGCCTGTTCTTCCGGCGGCATGCTCAGATTTCAGAGGCAGATGTATACTGCTTGTGGAAGACAATGAGCTGAACAGTGAAATTGCGGTGGAGATCCTTAATGAATATGGCTTCCTGGTGGATACTGCAGAAAATGGGGCAGAGGCAGTAGAGAAGGTCAAGAGGTCGAAACCGGGCGGTTATGATCTGGTGCTGATGGATGTGCAGATGCCGGTAATGAACGGATATGAGGCCACGAAGCAGATCCGTGCCCTTAGGGATCCGGCACTGGCAGGAATCACCATCCTTGCCATGACGGCCAATGCTTTTGACGAGGACAGAAAGAAAGCGTTGGAATGCGGTATGAATGGATTCTTATCCAAGCCAATCGTTATAGAGGAATTGATCAGTACATTACAAAATAATCTGACAGATTAGTAATAAAAACCTGCTAAGAAGTTCGGTTAACAACTTTTTAGCAGGTTTTCAAATTATTTTTAAGCGTTAAAGCGGTGAGGTTTTTCTTGTGTAAAGTGGAGCAAGGGAGTATAATAAAATCAGTTTTTTTGTATAATTTTAAATGCTCTAATATGGAAATCGGCAAAACAGATGAAAGTCTGCGACGCAAAGCTACAGGGCCTGTAAAATGGCAGCCAGTTGCATGAAATGAGATGCGCTGCCTGTTTGGCAGCGTTTTTATCACCCGGGGCATTGCAGAGATGATGGAAATTACACAGCAGCAGTACACAGCAACAGGGATGAATGCACATATTGCAAAACCGATTGATATAAAAACAATACTTGCTGTTTTTGACCTGGTGTTTGGAACATCATAAAACACAAACGGATGAAGGAAATAAAAAATATGGATAAAAGTAGAAAAAAATCAGCCGTACTATTTGCATGTATATTTGTGGTCCTGGGAATGTGGATGATGTTATCGGTACACTGCCAGGCTGCTGAAACGAATAATGATGAAAAACAGCCACAGACCATCCGTGTCGGCTCATTTGAGGATACCTTTAATTATGTCGATAAAAACGGTGTCAGACGAGGTTATGGCTACGAGCTCATGCAGGCTCTGGCAGGTTATACCGGATGGAAATTTGAGCATGTGAAATGTGACTGGTCCAACTGTTTTGATAAGCTTGAAAATGGTGAGATTGATATCATGGGCGATATTTCTTACACCGATGAACGTGCACAGAAGATGCTTTTCCCGGATGAACCCATGGGTGAGGAAAAATATATCCTTTATGCTGATTTATCGGATACGGATATTGGGACGTCTGATTTCAAATCTATGGATGGGAAACGTGTAGGTGTGCTCATGGGTACTGAGCCTGAAATCATGCTGACAGAATGGGAAAATAAGAATGGCATACATACAGAACATGTAAATGTGAATAATAATGATGATGTCGAAAAGAAATTAGCGAATCATGAAATCGATTGTTTTGTATCTCTGGAGGAATCCATCTGGTCTGAACAGGGAATATCATCCGTTACCACGATTGGTAAATCCGGCATATATTTTGTAATAAATAAAGAGCGCAGCGATATCAAGACAGAGTTGGACTGGGCTATGCGTCAGCTGGATCAGGATAGTCCTTTTTTCAAGGCGGATCTGTATAAAAAGTATTTTACGCTTGATTATTGTCAAAGTCTTACAGGCGGAGAAAAGTCCTGGTTGGAAGAACATGATGGTATCCGGATCGGATTTCTGAGTAATGATGCGGCAGTATTTTCTCTGGACGAAGAGACTGGAAAACTTACCGGTATGCTGGCAGAATATTTCTCTTATGCCAAAGACTGTCTGGGAAATCAGACACTGGAATTTAATATACAGGAATATGATGATTATGATGAAATGCTTCAGGCTTTACAAGAACGAGAGATTGACATGATTTTTTATGCTGGCAGGAATCCATATTTTGCAGAAAAAAACGGATATACACTTACAAACACAGCCTGGACCTACAGCCTGATGGCGGTAACAGATGAGGAAAAATTTGATGAGAATAAGGTGTATACTGTAGCTGTGCCCAGGGAAAAATATGCCTTAAAACAGCATATTGCATTCAGTTATCCCCAATGGAAGCTTATAGATTGTGATTCGCTTGACGATGCAGCAGATATGGTCATTCATGAAAAAGCAGACTGTTTCCTCATGGGCGCAAGTCAGGCACTAATATATGATAACAGTCAAAATTTCAAGAGTATTCCACTTACAAAAACAATGGAGGCATGCTTTGCAGTTAGAAGTGGAGAGGGAACCCTCTTATCAATATTGAATAAAACCTTAAAGGCTATGCCGTCTGACATGCTTACAAGTGCACTTGCTATTTATGACAGTACAGCAGATAAGGTAACATTTTTGGATTTTGTAAAAGACAATATGCTTGCTTTTTTTGTTACGGCAGGATTTTTTGTACTCACTATCATTAGTATTATCCTCGTACTTTTACGGAAGGCAAGGAAAGCAGAAGCTGTCGCAAAGCTTGCTGCAAATGATACACAAAAGCTTAATGACAAGTTGGAAATCGCTCTGAAAAAAGCAGAAGAAGCTAATCTGGCAAAGACTCGTTTCCTTAACAATATGTCACATGACATCCGTACTCCTATGAATGCAATTCTGGGCTATGCACAGCTTATGGAGAATGAACTGAAAGGAAAGGATTTGCCTGAAACTTCAGAACATTTAAAAAAACTTCAGCAGTCAGGAAACCTTCTTCTGTCAATCATAAATAATGTACTTGATATGGCTCGGATTGAGAGCGGAAGGATGGAAATTGATGAGAACTATGGACGGATTGAGGATATCCGGCAGACTCTGTTTGAAATATTTGAGGATGAAGCAAAGAAAAAGAATCTTGCTCTTCATTACACAATAAATGTAGAACATGAAAATATACTGACAGATACTACCAAGGTAAAAGAAATATTTGTCAACATCCTGAGTAATGCCGTAAAATATACTCCAGCCGGTGGTTCTGTTATGGTAGATATAGATGAATTACCCTGCGAGGAGCCTGGGTACATGATTGTAAGGACCAGGGTGAGCGATACCGGAATTGGTATGAGCCAGGATTATCTGTCAAAAATTTTCGAAGCATTCACTCGTGAACGAAACACCACGAAGAGCAAAATCACAGGAAGCGGACTTGGAATGTCAATCGTAAAGAAATATGTTGATCTGCTCGGTGGAACAATCGATGTGGAGAGTGAGCTTGGAAAGGGCAGCACTTTTACTGTAACACTAAAACACAGGATAGCGGATGAAAGCTATTATGTAAAAAAACATGCTGAAAATCCAGAATCCTGCAGTGAAATACTTGAGGGAAGGAATATCCTTTTGGCAGAGGACAATGATCTGAATGCAGAGATTGCAGAAGCAATACTTGAGCGTGCAGGTCTAAAACAGAACGTGTGGAGGATGGTATCCAGTGTGTAAACAGGATAATGCAAATGCCGGTTGGAACATATGATGTGATCCTCATGGATATCCAGATGCCTAAAATGGACGGTTATAAGGCAACACAGGAAATCAGAAATTTACCAGATAAGGACAAGGCGTGTATACCAATCATTGCAATGACAGCAAATGCATTTGAGGAAGATAAGCGGGAGGCTATTGCAGCCGGAATGAATGAACATATAGCAAAGCCAGTCCAGGCTGATAAGCTGCTGTCAATATTATCAGAAGTAATAAGGCAGCAGGAAAAATATTAATTGCATGTTATACTAATGGAGTGCCACTCTGGAAAATTGCATAGGACTTTTTTCTTTAAAGAGTGCTTTAACAATTTAATCTTTGAAAGTACCACGATATAAGAATGGGGAGGATTCCCTCCCCAAAAATATTTTTTCAGAACTTACATAAGTTCCTTTCAGATGCCATGATATGACCGGTATTCCAGGTACATTTCAATCATATTTTTTCTTACTGGAAGGTTTGTTTGTTTGAGAATTTCGCTGATTCCAGTAGCAGAATATCCATTTTTCCATAATAATTCAGCCGCACACTCAATCAGGAGTTGTCTGGATTCTTCACCTTTTTTCATTTCGCATTTCCTCGTTCAGTCTGGAAAACAGATGTGTAAGTGCAAACATAAGCGTTTCATAATGCATGTAATCTAAAGTATTCCTGTCTGCAAGAATTTGAAGACTTGCCGGGAACTCATCATCAGCTTCCCAGAAACGAATGATAATCGGCAAAAAAGGAAAAAGATTTAATTTAAAAGCAACATCTCCTTTTTCCAATTCCTTTCCGGAAAGTGCTATACAGGCATTACGCAATTCAACGGTTTTTCCGTTAAAAAAGTCAGCGGTATTCTGAAAAAATCCGCTGCTCGTTGAGAGATTTCCTGGTCGGACAGAGGAAAGGCTGTTTATGTTTATAAATTCATGTGACAGATGGCATCTATCCTTTGAATAACATAAAACATCATAAATAGTCATTGCTTCATTGTGATTGGCTTCATGAATTATTTCAAAATCATTATCTGACCACTGAACACTTCCCGTTTTTCGATTAATACGATAGGTACGGTTAATAAAAGTAATATATAACCAGTCAGAATTGTAATCTAATGAATATTTATGTATCATTGTAGCCTGATTATATTGCAGGAAAACATGTGCTGTAGAAATTTTTATTTTATCATAATTAGTCAGAGCTTTCGTCATATACCCCTCCAAGAATATTTTTGTTGTAGTTATTTTAGAATAGACTAATTGGTCTATAAAATCAATGCTTTTTGTGCCATTTTGTTATAGCAGGTCAAAGGAACAATGGCTGTAATGAGGATCAGAGGGATAATAGTAGTAACGAATAATACGCGAGAGTTCTGTAGAGGGTCTGGCGTTAGAGGATTGGATTAAGGAAGTATCTTTTTTGTCTGACTGGTTTTTTTACGGCATTTCCGTTACAATAGAAATATAAAAAATCGCGGAAAGAAGGTGGTCTGAATGCCAGTTAATATCACAGAAGAATTCGTTCGTTTTCTGATGAAGCAAAACGAAGAACAAAGTGCTCGCATTGCTGAGCTTTCTGCTGAGATTACAAGTCTGAACCAGACCATCCGAGAACTGAAAGAGCAGTTAAACAAAAACTCAAAAAACAGTTCCAAGCCACCTTTATCTGACGGACTTAAGAAGCATGATTGTAAAACACAAACAGCACCAGTTATCATTGGAAATAATGTATGGATTGGTGGCGGGGCTATTATTTTACCAGGAGTTACTATCGGAGATAATGTTGTGATTGGAGCAGGCAGTATTGTAACAAAAAGTATTCCCGACAATGTGATTGCTGCAGGCAGTCCTTGCAGAGTGATCCGTAGGAATCAGTAACAAACATGTTTTATCCAGATAAATATATAAGTGGGAGGTATTATGCCTGAAATACGGAAGAAAATTGAATTACTACAGAAAATTGCACATCGATTTAATGAGGCAAATATAGAGTGGGCTTTAGGCGCATCTATGCTGCTGTACTTTAAAGGTATTATTTCAGAATTTCATGATATTGATTTAATGGTCTCTGTTCATGATGCTGAACAGGTCCGAACAATTTTATCAGAAATGGGAGAACTTCACGCACCGGCTTCTGCTTCTGATCCAATGTATCGTACAAAGGTATTCATGGAATTCACCATTGATTCTGTAGATATTGACGTTATGGCTGGATTTTCTATTGTAAGCGAAGGGAAGGTTTATGATTGTTCTCTTGACAAAGAACAAATCGTGGAACGAATGACACTTGGAACAGAAATCGTTCCTTTGCAATCGCTGCGATTATGGTGTAAATACTATCGGCTGATGGGGAGAAACAAAAAAGCTGACATGATTGAAAATAATTGTAAATAAATATAGTATCTGATATATGTAAAAAAGGAAACTGCCTGGAATTATCCGACAGTTTCTTTTTTATTTGCAGAATTGTTGTGGTCAAGCTTTTTTGTAACTGATGTTATTCTAATTCATTTGACATCTTTTCGCTAATAGTATGATAGATTTCCTTTGTCGCTGAATCATTTGCACCATTTACGACCAATATTTTTCCATTTATACTCATGACTACATATGAATGACAGGATGAATGGGTATACCGGATATAATCTCCATAGACATCATTTCTAAAATTTCCCATAGCATATTTAAGATTTCCTAAACCATTGGTTCTATAATCATTCCAGCTCTGAGATGAATTTTCTTCATATGAGATACTGTCAATCTGCGTATAGTCTACTGTATAATCGCTCCAGCCTTGTGCCTCAATAGTAAAATCTTTATCCTCGAAACGAATCTCAATACTTCCCAAAAACAACGTCCATATACCGAATATAATGGTTAAAATGGCTATGATACCTGATACTCCAATTGTTTTTTTGTTATACTGAATTTTTAATTTTTCTCCGGTTGCTATCTTTTTCTTATAAAAGAGATAAGAATAGAGAATGCTGATGATTGCAGCTGCCATAATGCTTACGATATACAAAACAAGAGCAGCCATACTTTCCTCAAAAAGACCACAAAGCATACACAGAATACCTGATGCCATCCATAGTTTCCCACTGAATCTATGAGTTGCATTCCAATTTTCTTCATCCTGCAATGTCCATATAACCCGGATCCCTATCGTATTGTTCTGTTTTACCTTTGGCAGATAATTTCCTATAACCATGAACAGTAAGCCTGTTCCATAATACATGAATGCCATAAACAGGTTCTCCATATCTGCCCCGGTATTTACCAATCTGGCAATGCCATTATAGAGCAATGTAATAACAGGTATCATCCATATAGCCATTCCTATAACTTTAGGGCTCTGTTGTCGGCTTCTGTTATCATAAAATATGATTGCTACAAATATACAGTGCGTTACTACAAAAAATACATTTATCCATTTACCGTGTGTACTCGTAAAACCGACCAGGACTCCTACAAAAATTACCAGTATAGAGCTGATTAATGAACCTCTATATTTTTTTATCATTTCCTTCATTATCTGATTCTCCTTTCAAATTTGTGATCCACAGCATGACATCTTCCAATACGGAAGTGTTTAATTCATAATAAATAAACTTTCCTTCTCTTTGGTTTCGGATCAAATCAGCTTCCTTCAATATTGCCAGATGTCTTGATATGGATGCTCCCGTCACTGAAAAATGTTCGCATATTTCTCCAGCTGAAAGCCGCCCATTCTTCAATAAGTTCAAAATCTCACGTCGTATTGGATCTGCCAGTGCTTTTAATGTATCCTGTATACCCAAAAATTCATCACACCCCTTTATTTAACATTTAACCTAATTGTTAAATATATTATAATGCAAGGGATATCATGTGTCAAGAACCAGTTACTTCAAAAAACTGCCTGGGTAGTAAATAAAGACAGAAGCATGGTTTTCCCTGTTCTGCAGAAACAGATCTGTTTGATGCCGCCATCCTTGCCCATCCGGAGAAGATTATTGTCAAACGTCTCCTGAAAAGTGAATGCCTGGCAGGGCGTGAGCCATACTAGAAAACTGAAATTCACTTATTTGCAACATAAAAGCTCTATCGTATTTTGAAGCACCAAAAATCTAACTTTTGGACAGATCAAAATACGATAGAGCTTTTTGTTATTAGAATCAGCGAGCTTTTTGTGGAAGCTGGCAGTTATAAGCGATTCCAAGCGGTGTGACCAAAAGGGGATGAACCGGCCGGTAAACTGGAAGGTTCAGCTTCTTCTCAAACACGCTGGTAAATTCCTGAAAGCTTGCAGAGCCGCCTACCACATAAACTGCAGGTATCTCATAGCCTTTCAGAAATTTCTCGGTAATGGATGCCATTTTTTCAACCGTTGCCTTAATAACCGGAAAAATTTCCTTCTCTTTTTCCGGAGTGGTCTTCAGAACCTCTGCCTCTTCGTAGGGAATCCGGTAATGACCGGCAACTGTCATTGTCATATGGCTGCCCCCAGTTGCCTCGTCATCCGTATAGATTACCTTGCCATCCTTGAGGATGCTGATGCCGGTTGTGCCGCCGCCCACATCTACAACTGCACCGTCGGTAATCTTTAATACAGCAGCGGCCGCAGTAGGTTCGTCAACAATGTTGGTCACTTCGAAACCGGCACCTTCCAATACATATCCAATGCTCTTCACACTGCCTTCTGAAACTCCCGGAGGAATGGCAGCAGCGGCATAGAGAAGCTCCGTGCCCAGCTTTTCTTCCAGTTCTTCTTTTAATTTTGTAACCAGTTGAACAGATTCGTAATAATTCACAATAACACCGTCACGGATTGCATGGGAGGGTGCAGAGACACCGGCAATAGGACGATTCGTACTATCTACAACTGCAAGAACCGTGTTCGCAGTACCAAGATCCACGCCTACCTTCAAACGCCCTCTGAATTTTTTACATTCACCAGTGCGTACCAGTTCTGCAAAATTTGATAAAGTTCTGTTTTTTAGTTCCATATCCGAACACTCCATTTCTAATAAATCTGGAAGCTGTGAATCAGTGTACTGATACATTCATATTTTGCAGTGATTCACAGCGATAATGTATTTATTATATATGAAAAAAGGCGAAAAAACAATAATTTTGCCCGGAATATGGCTCATTGCCGGCGTAAATTAAAATGGCAAAGTAAGCTGATCCAGTAGCTTTAAACAGTCCTCCTTTGAATATACCATAGGACTTCCTGGCAGTGACTGAACGAAATCCTGAAAGATCCGGCACAATGACTCGTCTGAAATGTGAATATTACAACAATATGCGCCAAATAAAAAAGCGTTCGTCGGGTAAATATTAATCTGGTTTTGCGCACTGACAGAAATGGACAGATAGTCAGGAAATTCTTCTGTTTCTACAGCATTGTTTGAAGATGGAACTGTGGTGGCTTATGGGCAGGGTGTGTTATATAAAGATGGATCTGTAATTGAATATCATGGAACAGAAATTAAGAAACTTATAGTAAATGAAGGAGTTACAGGTATTGGTGGTTCACTTTGCTATAATCTGCCATATTTGAAGAGCGTATTCCTTCCCGAAAGTGTTACTAAAATCGGAACCGGGTGTTTTGCAGAATGTACTTCATTGCAGGAAGTAACACTTCCATCCAATTTGCAAACAATTGCATATGACGTTTTTAAAAATTGCTATTCATTACAGAAAGTAACAATGCCATCTAATTTAAATCATATTGGTACGAGCACTTTCGAAAATTGTAAGAATTTAAAAGAAATTCTTTTGCCAGATACATTAAGTTCTATTGGTGAGAATGCATTTAAAGGATGCAGCGTACTTAAAGCAATCAATATTCCTGGAAATGTAAAAGAAATTGGGGATTCAGCATTTGAGGAATGTGTCAGCTTAGATGAAATAACAATTCCCCATTCTATAGTCCTTGGGAAAGGTGTTTTTTGCAGTTGTACCGCTTTAAAAACAGTTATCTTTGAAGCTGATCCTGAATTAAGCAAAATTCCAAATTATGCATTTGAGAATTGTATCAGTCTGACATCAGTAACGTTTTCTGATAATACTTCAGATATTGGAAACAATGCATTTTCTGGATGTGTTAGTTTGTCAGAAATAACTTTACCCAAAGAGCTTATTGAGCTCGGAATGGAAGCATTTAAAGAATGCACAAGTTTAAAAAATGTTCACTTTACTAATACCCAACCCTGCAGAATAGGGGAAGCAGCATTCCAGTATTGTAGCAGCTTGGAAAGTATCAATATTGTAGGAGATATTGGAGCTGATGCATTTAATAGTTGCACAAATTTAAAAACTGCTCATATATCCGATGGATATATTTGGGGTAGAGCTTTTAAAGATTGTATTAACCTAACTGAGATAACTTTACCTGAGAATCTTGGTTGGATTGATGAAGAAGTGTTCAGTGGCTGCACCAGTCTAAAAAATATTAGCCTGGATGGTTATTTATTTGAAATACGAAAAAAAGCGTTTTATAACTGTTCGAGTTTGCGTGAAATTATACTTCCACACACCTTTTATGCATTGGAAAATGAAGCATTTGTCGGTTGTTCAAATCTGGAATCCATAACCTTTTTATATGATGAACAAAATGCAGCACGGGATGAATGGCCGTTTATTGATCCTTCCGCAGTTGAAGGATGTGTAAACTTAAAAACTATTTATGGTTACAATGGCTGGGGACTGGATTATGACGCAAAAAAAATAGGTGCTGAATTTATTGCACTTGACAAAACACCAGATGTTATCCCATCTTTTTCCATAGAACTAGGAAAATATTCTGAAACTGATGCTGTAAAAATTTTCTGGAAAAAATGCCCTGATGTATCTGGGTATGAGATGGAGATTAGTAGCTCATCATATTTTTCGCAGTGGGCAGATACATCTGTATACCGAAAACTTGATAATACTCAAGATTTCACTTACTGGTTTGAGGCCGAACCAGACTGTACGTATTATGTACGCATGAGAGCATATAACCATTATGTAGAAACCAGCTACGGTGAATGGTCTCAGCCCCAATCATTTATCATTACACGCGACAAATTGACGCCGACCATTACGCCATCGCCCACAGCAACGCCAGCTCCAACTGATACACCAAAGCCAACTGCTGTGCCAAAACCGACCACTGCGCCAAAACCAACCACAATCCCAACGCCATCCAAGGCTCCATCACCACAAGCACCATCATCAAAGCCAACTATGAAGGTAAATATGTCCAGCCTTGTTTTAAAAACCAGACAACGTAGCAGTGCCCTGAAAGTAACTGGTTTGGCGCCTGGCGATTTCGTAAAATCCTGGAAATCGGGGAACACAAAAATCGTCACGGTAACCGGAAATCCAAATGGAACCTGTAAGTTAAAAGCAGGTACAAAAAGTGGAAAAACCACGCTCACAATTACACTAAACAGTGGCCTCACCAAAAAAATACCTGTCCGTGTCCAGAAAACGACCGTTCGGACGCAGAAAATTACAGGCATCCCGAAAAAGCTTGTTTTGAAGGTGAAAAAGAAAGCCACCTTAAAACCTGTGATTCTTCCGTTAACAAGTACCGAAAAAATCACCTACAAGAGCAGCAACAAAAAAGTAGCAACCGTATCCGCAAAGGGGGTAATTGCTGCAAAGAAGAAAGGAACTGCCACCATTACAGTGAAATCAGGAAAGAAATCCGTGAAGTGCAAGGTTACCGTGAAGTAACAGCTTTGAAACGTATTATTTAAAATTTATGGGAGGCAGTACAGTTTTGTACTGTCTCCCTACTATAATAGCAAACACAAAAAAATTGTACGCGCTATGAACAGCACTTTGCAAATCAAGTCTTACACATAGAAAAAATTGAGCAGTGGCTGGAGGAACAGGAGACTTGAATATTTTTTTTGAACGTGTTAATATGCTGATGTACTTAAAATCTGGCCTGGAAAATATATTATGGGTTACAGCGATAAAGCAAAAAAATATAAAGTTTCGGAATGGTTTGATGAATGGATGAAACTTTATAAAATTGGACGCATTAAGACGAATACAGTC
>NZ_QUIO01000058.1:0-19628 GCF_003480145.1 Ruminococcus sp. AM42-11
AGGGCCACGTTCTGGTCAGAATTTCGTAATTTTTTATCAAATTAAGGGGAAGTATTTTCCTTTTCATGTATGTATAATGTACTTAGTTCAAAGATAATCATTATATAAGGAGACATAAATGAATAGCACGGAAAAAAAATGGTGGAAGGAAGCTGTGGTTTATCAGATTTATCCACGAAGTTTCATGGACAGCAATGGGGACGGAATTGGAGATTTAAAAGGAATTATTGAAAAAATCCCCTATTTGAAAGAACTGGGCGTAAATGTAGTCTGGTTATCTCCCATTTATCAGTCCCCAAACGACGATAACGGCTATGACATCAGCGACTATCGCAGAATCATGGATGAATTTGGAACCATGGATGATTTTCAGCAGCTGCTGACGCTTTGTCATGAAGCTGGAATCAGACTGGTAATGGATCTGGTCGTCAATCATACTTCGGATGAGCATGCATGGTTTGCGGAAAGCCGTAAAGACAGAACCAATCCTTACCGCGACTACTATATCTGGCGGGATCCTGCTGATGGAAAAGCGCCCAATAACTGGGGTTCCTGCTTCGGAGGTTCTGCATGGCAGTTTGATGAACAGACCGGCCAGTATTATCTTCACTTTTTCTCAAAGAAACAACCAGATCTGAACTGGGAAAATGAAAACGTAAGAAATGCAGTTTATGACATGATGAAATGGTGGCTAGACAAAGGCGTAGACGGCTTCCGCATGGATGTGATCAGTCTGATTTCCAAAGACCAGGAATTCAAGGATGGAGAACCGGAGCTTACTGGCTACAGTAGTTTTAATGTATGTGCCAATGGTCCAAGGGTTCACGAATTTCTCCAGGAAATGCGGCGTAAGGTATTGTCCAAATACGACCTTCTCACAGTTGGTGAATGCACTGGTGGCACTTTGGAGGAGGCTAAGAAATACGCAAGCAGTGATGAAAAGGAACTGAACATGGCATTCCAGTTCGAGCACGTAACTCTTGATGCTGACACGAACAATAAATGGGGACTGAAGCCTCTGAACCTTGTAAAATTAAAAGAAATCATGACCAAATGGCAGGTTGGACTTGAAGGCAAAGCGTGGAACAGTCTGTTTTGGTGTAACCATGATCAGCCTCGAATGGTTTCCCGCTGGGGAAATGACAGAGAATACCGTGAAATTTCCGCAAAAATGCTTGCCACCTGCCTTCACATGATGCAAGGTACCCCTTATGTTTACCAGGGCGAAGAACTGGCTATGACAAATATGCCCTTTCAGGATCTTTCTGAATTCCGTGATCTGGACAGCATTAACGGCTACCACGAAATGGTGGAAGTAAAGAAGCTGATGACTTCCGAGGAGATGCTTACTTCTCTTCGCAAAAAAAGCCGTGACAATTCCCGAACTCCAATGCAGTGGGATGACAGCACCAATGCAGGCTTCTCCACCGGTACACCATGGATAAAAGTAAATCCAAATTATACGGAGATCAATGCCAGAGAGCAGCTCCAGAGACCGGATTCTGTTTTCCATTATTACCAGAAACTGATTCAGCTCCGTAAACAGCACGAGATCATTGTTTACGGAAAATATGAGCTTCTGGACGGTACAAATCCTGATGTATACGCCTACACCAGAGCTCTGGATAATGAGAAGCTGCTGATTGTATGCAACTTTACCAGCAAGGAACTAGACTACCCCATTCCGGAAATGTATAAAGACGGAAGCTGTCTGATTTCCAATTATCCAGACAATACCATTGGTAATAAGCTTCGTCCCTATGAGGCATATGTATTACATATAGAGCTTTAATTCTTTTCAGTAACTGTTCAGAAAACTGTATTACGCAAGGTGTTTTTGTGAACATTTTCAAATATTTCATAACTGCTGTGCATTGTCAAATATGCTCTGCAGCTTATTATACAAGGAGGAATCATTTATTATGGAAAAAAAATGGTGGCAGGATAAAGTAGCCTATCAGATTTATCCGAAAAGCTTTTATGACACAAACGGTGATGGAATCGGCGATCTGCCGGGAATTATTGAGAAACTGGATTATTTAAAGGAGCTGGGGGTTGACATTGTCTGGCTTTCCCCCTGCTATCGCTCCCCTCTTGCCGACCAGGGATACGATATTTCCGATTATTACGACATTGACCCGCGATTCGGAACTATGGAGGATATGGACCGCCTTATCGCAGAAGCAAAGAAGCGGGACATGTATATTGTCATGGATCTGGTTGTAAACCACTGCTCTGATGAGCACGAATGGTTTAAAAAAGCCTGTAAAGATCCGGATGGAAAATACGGCCGTTTCTTCTATTTAAGAGACAAAGAAGATGGTAAGCTTCCTACTAACTGGCGCTCCTATTTCGGAGGTTCGGTATGGGAGGATCTGCCTGGCACCAACAAACAGTACCTTCATGTTTTTCATAAAAAGCAGCCTGACCTGAACTGGGAAAATCCAGAGCTCCGTGAGGAAGTATATAAAAATATTAACTGGTGGCTGGACAAGGGTCTTGGCGGTTTCCGCATTGATGCTATCATTAATATCAAAAAAGCTCTTCCTATGCATGATTATGAGCCTGATCGTGAGGACGGACTCTGCAGCATTAATAAAATGCTGGAGGAAGCTTCCGGAATCGGAGAATTTCTTGGAGAAATGCGTGACCGCACCTTCAAGCCTCACGATGCTTTTTCCGTAGGTGAGGTTTTCAACGCAAAAGACGAAGAGCTCCCGGATTTTATTGGAAACAATGGTTATTTTTCTTCTATGTTCGACTTTAACGAAACCATTTTCGGAGGTTCTGAAAAAGGCTGGTACGATTGCAAAGAAATCACACCTGACGACTACAGCGCTGCTGTTTTGAGACACAGGCCAAAATGGGGGATTTCGGATTCGTTTCCAATATTATCGAGAATCATGACGAGCCTCGCGGTGTCAGTCACTATATTCCAGAAGGTGATTGCTGTGACACAAGCAAAAAAATGCTGGCAGCATTGAATTTCATGCTTCGTGGACTTCCCTTTATTTATCAGGGACAGGAGCTTGGCATGGAAAATATCCCGTTCAAATCAATTGACGAGGTAGATGATATTTCAACTCTGGATGAATATAAAGTTGCACTTGACGCCGGACTTACCCCGGAAGCAGCTTTGAAAGCTGTTGCCCGCCGCAGCCGTGACAATGCCCGTACCCCCATGCAGTGGACTGGTGAGGAAAATGCTGGATTTACAGCTGGTACACCGTGGCTTCGGGTAAATTCCAATTATACCGCAATTAATGTGGAAAAAGAGACGATTGATCCAAATTCCGTACTTAATTTCTATAAGAAACTGATCGCTCTTCGCAAGGATCCGGAATATAAAGAAACCGTTGTGTATGGTGCTCTGGAGCCATTTATGGAAGACCGGCATAATTTAATGGCATACTACCGTAAAGGAGATAAAACTTTGCTTGTGGTTGGCAATTATCAGTGGGATGAGCAGGAAATTACACTTCCATCAGAATGCAAAAAGGTGCTGATCAATAACTACCCGGATATGGTTCTGGATGGAAATTCAGTTAAGCTGCATGGATATCAGGTGCTGGTTGTGGAGTTAGCGTAAACGATTTTCACGCTTGGTATTTATTGTATTCCAACACCTTATTGACATTTTTTCCCATTATTACTATAATAACAAAAGAACAGGGGAGCTTGTACACAGGCTGAGAGGAAATTGTGAATTTCGACCCTTTTACCTGATGCGGATAATGCCGCCGTAGGAAGTCATCATGGGTTTGATTTTTTTCGGAGACACCTCATTGGGGTGTCTCTTTTTTCATATGGCAGCAATGCAGCGTTCGGCTGGGGGCACCACTTTCGGACGCTATATAAAATTAATGCATACATAACAACAGTGCCGGTTTGTAAAAAGATTTTTTCACGTTATAACTCATAACTCGTGGAAACTGCTTCAAACAAGGCCAAGAGAAAGGAAGAAAATTATGAGAACAGCATTAACAATCGCTGGAAGTGACTCCAGCGGAGGCGCCGGTATCCAGGCTGATATCAAGACAATGATCAGCAATGGAGTATATGCCATGAGTGCGATTACCGCACTTACCGCACAGAATACTACCGGTGTAACAGGTATTATGGAAGCAACGCCAGAATTTCTGGCCGACCAGCTGGATAATATTTTTACAGATATTTATCCGGATGCAGTGAAGATTGGAATGGTATCTTCCAGCGCATTGATTGAAACCATTGCGAAAAAACTTCGCCAGTATAAAGCAAAGAACATTGTAGTAGACCCGGTTATGGTCGCTACAAGCGGAGCCAAGCTGATCAATGATGAAGCCATTGAAGCTCTTAAAAGTCAGCTTCTTCCAATGGCCACAGTCCTGACACCGAATATTCCGGAGGCAGAGGTTCTGTCCGGAATGAAAATAGAAACTGCCGAGGATATGATCAAAGCCGCTGCTGCCATCGGGGAGAAATACAGCTGTGCAGTGCTTTGCAAGGGTGGTCATCAGCTGAATGACGCCAATGACCTTCTGTGGCGCGAAGGCAATTACAAATGGTTCCAGGGAAAGCGGATCAACAATCCTAACACTCACGGAACAGGATGTACGTTATCCAGTGCCATTGCTTCTAATCTGGCAAAGGGATTTGACCTGGATACTTCCGTGGAGAGGGCAAAGAAATATATTTCCGGAGCACTTGCTGCTATGCTGGATCTTGGAAAAGGCAGTGGTCCTATGGATCACGGATTTGCAATAAAAAATGAATTCACACTGTCACATGACGAGATTACGGCAGAAGCCGCTGATAAGGAGGCAAAATAACATGACTGAAAAACGTACTTCCATTTTTGAAAACGGCCTGATCTGGTTTGGCGCTGGTGTTTCCCTGGCGGAAATCCTCACCGGAACCTATTTTGCCTCACTTGGCTTTGGAAAAGGTCTTCTTGCCATTATCATCGGACATATTATTGGCTGTACCATGCTTTTCCTCGCCGGAGTGATCGGCGGAAAAACACGCCGCAGTGCAATGGAAACCGTAAAAATGAGCTTTGGGGAAAAAGGCGGGATTTTCTTCTCCTTCCTGAACGTACTTCAGCTGGTTGGCTGGACTGCCATTATGATCTACGACGGAGCTCTGGCCGCAAACGGTGTGTTACATACCGGAAGCTGGGTATGGTGTCTGGTAATCGGTGCACTGATCGTACTGTGGATTTTTATCGGCATCACAAACCTTGGAAAAATCAACACCATCGCTATGGCAGCACTTTTTATCCTCACACTGGTACTCTGCAAGCTCATCTTCTTTGATGGCGGGACTGCACTTGCCATTGGCGAGGAAGCCATGTCCTTTGGTGCTGCGGTTGAGCTTTCTGTTGCAATGCCACTGTCCTGGCTGCCGCTGATCAGTGATTATACCCGTGAGGCGAAGGAGCCAGTGAAAGCAACTGCTGTAAGCTCTATTGTTTACGGTCTTGTAAGCTGCTGGATGTATGTAATCGGTATGGGTGCAGCGATTTATACCGGTGAATCCGACATTGCTCAGATTATGGTGAAAGCCGGACTGGGAATTGCAGGTCTTCTGATCATTGTATTTTCCACTGTTACCACTACATTCCTGGATGCTTACTCCGCCGGAATTTCATCTGAATCTGTATTTTCCAAAATTAATGGAAAATATGCCGCAATTGCCGTAACCATCATCGGAACAATTGCTGCAATTGTATATCCAATGGACAACATTACCGATTTCCTGTACCTCATCGGTTCTGTATTTGCACCGATGATCGCCATTCAGATTGCAGACTTCTTCCTGCTGAAACGTGCTGACAGTCTGAGCGAATCGGTTGACATAACAAATGCGGTAATCTGGGTGATCGGATTCGTGCTGTACCGAATTTTAATGAGAATTGATATTCCTGTGGGAAATACACTGCCGGATATGGTGGTTACCATTCTCATTTGTATGATCGTGCGAAATGTTTTAAAGAGTAAAAAATAGACTTTCACTTTAGAGTGTATTGGATAAAAGGCTTTCTGCAAGATGTGCGTCGCAATTTGCAGGAATGATTTTTCAAACACGCTCTAGCTTTCGTATAAACACTACTCGGTTCAGGAAAGTGCCAGAGATGGGCTTTCTTATAAATCCAAAAAGGGGCTGCCATTTCCCGGCAGTCCCTTTCTGTTTATTTCTGTTTATTTTTGTTTATATCTGTTTATTCTTCTGTTTCTTCCAATGTTACTTCCACAACCGTATCCCGGGCATCTGGAAGCGGATAGCTGTCGCAGGTGTCAGCGTTGAGGAAGAAGAACTGATTCTGGGAGTATTCCTTCAGGTTCCAGTAATCCGTAAGCTTTACCTCGGAATTGTCGGAAAGACGGCGGAGTTTTTTGATCTTGCCGTGGATTCCGGTGAGAGGGATTGCTCCTGCCTGAGGTTCCATAATGTGGGCGTAGATCTTATTTCCGTTGCGGGTGTAACGGCCCCATTCCGGTTTATCGATTTCAGCATAGCCACAGCCGTAGATGCTCCTGGAGTTCTCGTCCATCCACTCTCCTACTTCTTCCAGAATCTTCACAGACTCCTTCGGAATACGGCCTTTTGCATCAGGCCCTACATTCAGGAGCAGGTTGCCGCCCTTGCTGACACACTCAACCAGCATGTGGATGACCATTTCAGCTGATTTATAATGACGGTCACTGGAAGAGTAGCCCCAATTGTTATTCAGGGTCAGGCAGGCTTCCCAGGGTACCGGATCACCCAGCTCATTGCGGATTCCTGCTGGTGGGATCATCTGCTCCGGAGATGCGAAATCGCCGGAATATTCGGTAGGATTTGCAGTAAGGATAGAACCGGAATCCTCAGCACTGCCCTCCAGACGGTTATCAATGATCAGCCAGGGCTGGATGGAACGCACCATGGAAATCAGCTCCTGGGCTTTCCATTTGTCGCACTTCATATCGCCGTAGGAGAAGTCGAACCACATCAGATCCAGCTTACCATAATTGGTAAGAAGCTCTTTGATCTGCCCAAACATAAATTCCAGATAGCGGTCGAAATCGCGGTTTTCATTGGAGCATTCCGGATGGTTGCGCATTGGATGGTGCATATCCCCATAGTGTGGGAAATCCGGGTGGCGCCAGTCTATAATAGAAAAATACAGACCTACTTTGATTCCTTCTGCACGGAATGCCTCCAGGAACTCTTTTACCAGGTCTTTGTGGCAGGCTGCGTTCATGGAGTTGTAGTCAGTAAGTTTGGTGTCAAAAAGGCAAAAGCCGTCGTGGTGTTTGGCTGTGAGCACAGCATATTTCATGCCCGCCTTTTTCGCAAGACGCGCCCACTCTCTTGGGTTGTAATTCTCAGCTGTGAACTCTTCTGTGAGATGGCAGTAGTCCTCATGTGGAATCTGCTCCATGCTGCGCACCCATTCTCCTCTGGCAGGGATTGCATAAAGTCCCCAGTGAATAAACATGCCGAAACGGGCGTCACGGTACCATTCGGTACGTTTTGTTCTTTCTTCGATTACTTTGTTCATTTTATAATGTCCTTTCCTGTAACATTAGGCAAAATACTTTTCCAGTTCTCTCTTCATATCCTCTGGAATTTCCCGTTCAAAGGAAAGTTCTGGCTCGTTTGCCACCCATGCAGCTGCTGTGCAGAGAGTTTTCGCCCCTTCTTCCAGTGCGCGAGGAGATATATATTCTACTGTATCGTGTCTTGTATGCATGCCAAAGCCGTCACGGTTTAAGGTAAGCGCTGGCACACCTTTCCATGCGAAAGTATTGGAATCGCTGGCCCAGACCTGATTTTTGATGGTAACACCCAGCTGATTTTCTTCCATGAGGTTTTTCAGTTCTGCACAGACAGTCGGATCTGCAGTTACTCCCAGAACGTTTCCTCCCAGGAGCTGCCCTGCCAGGTCTACATTCAGATTAAACACATGGCTGCTCATTTCTCCTTCATGGGATTTCACATAATTCTGGCTTCCAACCAGACCTTTTTCCTCGGAGCCAAACCAGATGAACTCCATAGTTCTGGCTGGTCTGTGCTCTGCGAAATGATGAAAAGCTTCCATCACCATGCTCCGCCGGACATATTGTCATATGCACCAGGGCCTTCCGGAACAGAATCATAATGAGCCGTTACCGTAACGATTTCTTCTGGAAAATCAGTTCCCAGAATGCGTACTGCCACATTGGCGGAATTGCGGGAAATCTCGCTCTGCTGAATGTTCAGGCAGCACTTGGATGCCTGTTTCTCCACGATTTCCACTGCATCCAGATAATGGATAGATGCGCCTGGAAGATCACCTGCCTTGCGGCGGTACTGGGTTGGAATCCGGTCTTCCCCCTGATCCAGCGGCGTGCCGCATACGGTTACAAAGCCAAGTGCACCTGCTGCTTTTATTTTATTTATCATATCTTCACGAATAGGATCGCAGACCAGCACAACTGCCCCTTTTGCCTTGGAAAGACTGATGTCGTCTCCTTTTCCCACGAAGAGAAATGGTGCTGTGATGCCCTCTTCCAGGGTGCAGGCGCCATTCAGGTAGGCACGCACCGGATAAGCCTTCTTATAAGGCTGGCAGATTACCAGCTCTGCCTTTTTCTGCTGAAAATCCGGACACTGGAAAAATTCCATGCGGGGTGTCTGAATGTAGACAGACTTTCCCGTCTGGGCTGCTGCCTGCTCCGCTTCCTTCAAAATGTATTCAGCTGCTTTGTGCTCCCCCTTAGTGCCGGATTCACGGACGTATGCCGTGTCAGCTACAAACTGATACGCGCGTTGTCCATTTGGGTGAATTTCTGTGTATTTATTCATAATTTACTCCATTTAGAGATGGCTTCCGATTTACTCCTATTTAATGCGCTACATTCAGAGGCCTTGCAATTTTCCTTATTATGCCTTGCTGCGCACCTCTAGAGCACAAAGAAAACCATCTCTATATTTCTTAGAAATTCTACTATATACTTCAAAAACTACTATATCTTCTTTTAAATGCGATTTATACTTCCGGCACTTCTTCCATAATACGGATCAACATATCGCCAGTTCCAACATTATAGCCGCTGGTTGCATAAATCCCTACAGACTCGCCATTAGTTACCAGAATTAGCGGAAGCTTGTCTGGATCAACGTACATTCTTCTTCCCAGAAGTTCAATGTTTTCTTCAAAGGAATCGTAATAGATGGAAACATTCGGGAACATCTTCAGCACTTTTGCCAGAAGAGGATCCTGCTTGGCTTCCGGAGTACGAATCATGAAGGAGATGGAATTTTCAAATTCGTGGAATTTTTCTGCATGTTCCAGCATTTCATTCAAAATATGTTCCGTAGGCTCCCGGCTCTCTTCCAGCCACATGAGAATTTTCTTGCCGCCTTTGGTTAACTCAGCGCAGGTTACTGTGTTTTCGGCAGAATCTTTTACTTCAAACTCCGGAAGGGAAATACGCTCCAGCATATCGCCAAGCTGAGCTTCGCGGAGACGCAAGGTTTCTTCTCTCTGTCCGCCTTCTTTTATCGTAAATGTTTTCTCCCATACAAACTGATTTCCGTTAGGAAGACGGTTGGTGGTGATAATCCGGTAGATTCCTGGAATCAATGCAAGTTCCAGAGTATCCCCCTTCCAGCTTCTGCCTGTAAGATTCAGGGAAACAAATTCATTTCCAACCAGACGTCCCATTGTCCAGTTCTGATAGTAGTTCCATACAGCATCAGCCTCTTTTTTCAGTGTGAGAACTGCGCCACCCTTCTGCTGTTTCAAAACGGACACAAACTGGTCTTTTACCCAATATTCCATTACCTTATTATCTGGATTCAATCTTGCCGGAATTCCCAGTGTACGGGCGATTGCCACAAAAAGTACCTTCTTGGAACGCTCGGTACCAATTCCAGATACCAGACATTCGTATGGAGTTTCCATTACGGTCTCGCGCTCGTTATCCGGGTAGGCAGTGATGTGCACCTGGATATAATTCCAGATTTCTGCCGGATTTGTGCGGAAAGCGGCTTTCTGCTCTTCTGTGAAAAAGGAGAGAATGCCTTTTCGGTATGGACGAAGAAGCTCGTCCTCCACACGGGGATTTAATACGTAATTGATATAGAGGTTATAGCCATTCTCAGCACCAGAAACGCCTGTATATGCCACAGATTTTTCAGTTTTACAATTCTTCTCGCCGCAAGCAGTGCCGTTAACATCCCAAACAAGATCTCGGTACTCCTTAGCATATATCTTTCCATATTCCAAATGCTCTTCCAGCACCCTGCAAACACAGTCTGTATGATCCTTCTCTGAAAGCACATCCACTATTGCCTGACGAAGTTCCTTCTCATCGCCTCCTGCAAGAAAAGCAGTCAGCTCCGGATTTACCCAATTTTCTTTCTTCTCCTTGCGAATCTTGTTTGCTTCATTCAGTCGTCTGGTTCCTTCTGCCTTCTGCTCCGGGGTAGGCATGTCCGGGTTCACCGGGGTATCAACTGGAGCGATCACATCTACTGCTCTCCAATCTTCTGCTTCCACAGCCTCACCAGTAAGAGTCAGGGAAATCTCATCCTGCGCTCTGGTATCCAGATCTGCCTGTGCAAAGCCTTCCATCCCCGGAAGGAATGCCAGAACTCTCACACTTCCCAAACCCGTCACTAAGGAAACTGTTCCCTTCTCGTCTGTCTCTGCCTTTGCAATAGGAAAATACTCTCCCATATTCAACACCAGAAACTGCACTTGAGCGCCCTTTACAGCCGCGCCCTCTTTATCTGTCACTTTTACAGAAACAGTTTTCACCCTGGCATAACGCGCAGTCTGGTTCAACATAACCGCTGCACCTTCTTTGCCGATCACATCCTCCCCTTCTGCCGGGAAAAGATCAAACAGGCGGGAATGCACCATCATTGCTCTGGAAGAAGCATTGGTAAACCACCCCTTATTCAGGATCATAAGCGGCTCACATGCGCCTGTGAAATACCATTTTCCGTCACACCAAAGCTCCACCCATGCGTGGTTGTCATCACAGTGGGACCACCTTGGCACATACACCTGCCGCGCCGGAATTCCCACACTGCGAAGTGCATTTACCAGAAAAACAGACTCCTCACCGCAGCGTCCGTAACCTCTTCGATATACCGTAAGTGCCGGAAGTGTACGGTCATCACCACTATGATAAGTAGCTTCCTCCGCACACCAGTAATTTACCTCAATTGCCGCATCTTTCGCATTTTTTCCTTCAATTCTATCCTTCAACTCATTCCAGAAAAAGCTTCGACAAGGAAGTACCTCTTCCTCATTCACCCTGTGATCCAGAATATAATTCAAAAACATCTCCTCCGGCAGCTCTTTCACCCTGTCCAGCGTATTATAAAGAAACAGCCCATGACTTGCGAAATCCTGAATCTCCTCAAAAGTATAATTCACAAGATCACTATAAGGCGCGGTCACATACAAATACTTCATTGCCAGCCCCAGATCTCTGCCGCATCCATCCAGCTTCTCACAAATCGTCTTCAGCGGCTCCCTGTCCGCCCCAAGCTTCTCTGTTAATTTCAAAAATTCTTCTTCAATCTTCCTCTGACTGTTCTGAAGAAACATCTATTCATCCTCCTACTTTAAATAGAAAAAACGCCCTTTCACGAAAAAATTGTTCTTTTTTTGTGAAAGAGCGTCCCAGCCTCAAAGCCTTGCTAAAACTTCCCGGGCCTTTTTCACCTCAGCCTCACTGGTGCGGAAAATCTCATACTCACTCAAAGAAGGCAGTCCCATACTCACGCCCTCTTTGCGGTACTTCATCTCACTGTCCAGCAAAACCTTGCCCGTCATATGATAATCTGTGATTCCGGTTTTCTCATAGATTGGAGCGATCACGTCTGCATTCACTCCTGCACCAGCCATAATGTGAATACGACCGGCACTCTTTTCCACCAGCTCTGCAAGCAGCGGCGATCCATCCACACAGTTATTCTTCTGTCCAGATGTGAGAATGGTATTAAAACCAAGAGAAATGACCTGCTCCAGTGCCTCCATTGGATCCCTGCACACGTCAAAAGCCCTGTGCAAAGTTACAGACATCCCCTTCGCTTCCTCCATAAGCTGTGCCAGATGCTCCACATCCAGGGAGCCATCCGGTCTTAGCATACCGATCACAACTCCCTGAGCACCCAGTTCCCGGAATCTTCTCACTTCTGAACGAATAATATCAAATTCATATTCAGTATAACAAAAATCCCCAAATCTTGGACGGATCAGTGCATGGATCTTAATATCACTATACCTGCGGATCTCGCGGAAAAGACTCTCTGATGGAGTTGTTCCTCCAATCACCACATTTCCGCAAAGCTCGATCCTGTCTGCTCCGCCTTTCTCAGCGGCAAGTACAGATTCCACAGAATCTGCACAAACCTCCAAAGTAAATTTGCTCATACCCTCTTTTTCCTTTCACCCAGCCTGATACTATCACATTGCAGCTATTGCAATACTTTGCATTCTGATAATTTCACAAATTATTCCCATGCCCGCCGGTCTTGTCACTTTGTTGCTGCATTCCCGAGCTGCCGTTTCTTAATAGAGCGTTACACCAAGGGAATCCAGCATATCCTGCACCGACTGATCCGGGAATTCATCTGTGATGATTCCGTCCAGTTCATCAAGCTGTGTAAATTTATAAGATTCATTAAAATAAAATTTCTCCCGCTCCATCACGGCATATTTATGACGGCTGCTTTCAATTGCAGCCTTCTTGGTCAATCCGTCCTCCACTCCAAGAGTCGTGACGGTGTGATCCATCATATCAATTCCGCAGCTTCCCATAAATGCCCGGTCAAAGCTGTACTGCCGGATCACCTGGATTGCTGCAGAACCAAGGAATCCATTTACTGTAGGATACATGATTCCACCGGTTCCAATGGCTGTGATCTTGGGATTTTGCGCAAGCAGCTGTAAAATATCGATCATGTTGCTCACTACGGTAAGCTGCATTTTCGATTTCGCAAGAAGCTTGGCAAGCTCAATATTGGTTGTGGATATATCAAGAAAAATCGCTTCCCGCTCCTTGATCAGCGTCATGGCCTTAGCCGCGATCACCATCTTCCTGTCCACATGATAATTTCTTCTGTCGATAACATCTCTTTCCAGCGGGTAATCCTGGGAAAGAATCGCACCACCGTAAGTTCTTTTTAATTTGCCGGCATTCTCAAGAGTTTTCAGATCTTTACGGATGCAGTCCTCTGTGACCTGGAACATTTCGCTCAGCTCCCTGGTCCGGACTTTTCCCTCTTCCCGAGGACTTTCTCGATGGCTATCTGCCGTTCCTCAATGAACATCCTTCTTCCTCCTGTTTTCTGCTGCCTTATTTATCAAAAGCCCATCTCCCGCTCTTTCAAGCGGTTAACATAACTTATATAGTACTATACATTTCATATAACAGACAG
The DNA here is from genome assembly GCF_003480145.1 of Ruminococcus sp. AM42-11. Taxonomy (NCBI): domain Bacteria; kingdom Bacillati; phylum Bacillota; class Clostridia; order Eubacteriales; family Oscillospiraceae; genus Ruminococcus; species Ruminococcus sp. AM42-11. Next base: position 13,408 of record NZ_QUIO01000058.1, read on the forward strand.
GCCTTTAGCTTTCCATTCTTTTGAATGGATACCAAATCTGCCTGTAAAATATTACTCTGCGCACTGGCTGCAGGCAACAAAATGTCCCGGTTTTACCTCAACAAGCTTCGGCTGGCTCTTATGGCAGCTATCCTTGCAAACAGGACAACGGCTGCAGAACTTACACTCCTCGCCAAGATCAATGGGGTTCGGAAGTGTACCCTCCAGCATGATTCTCTGACGGTTCTTCTCAATATCCGGATCCGGGATCGGGATTGCAGAAAGAAGAGCCTTGGTATAAGGATGCATTGGGTTCTCGAAAAGCTCCTCACTGTCAGCAAGCTCAACAAGAGATCCCAGGTACATAACACCAATACGGTCACTGATGTGCTTCACCATGGAAAGGTCGTGTGCAATAAACAGGTAAGTCAGCCCACGCTCTCTCTGAAGCTGCTCCAGAAGGTTGATAACCTGTGCCTGGATGGAAACGTCCAAAGCAGAAATGGGCTCATCGCATACAATAAAATCCGGATTACTGCAAGTGCACGTGCAATACCAACACGCTGGCGCTGTCCACCGGAAAACTCATGAGGGAAACGATCTGCGTGCTCTGCCTGAAGACCAACGGTTTCCAGAAGCTCAATGACCTTGGCATCACGTTCTTTTTTATTGGCAGCAAGACCATGAGCATCAATTCCCTCTGCTACAATATCCAGAATTTTTCTTCGCGGGTTCAGTGATGCATATGGATCCTGGAAAATCATCTGCATTCTTCTGCAAAGTTCATGTCTCTGCTTTGTATCCAGATTCTTGTCAATTTTCGTTCCATCGAAGGTTACCGTACCATCTGTAGGATCATACAGATGGATAACAGTTCTTCCGAAGGTAGATTTACCACATCCAGACTCTCCAACCAGACCAAGAGTCTCTCCTTTATAAATCTGAAGGGAAATGTCATCAACTGCTTTCAGGATCTTTTTATTTCCAACATTAAAGTATTTCTTCAGGTTCTTGACATCAAGAAGTACCTGCTTTTCATCATTTTTCATCAGAGTTTACCTCCTGTGCCATCTCGTCAAGCATCCAGCATGCTGACTTGTGATTCTTGCCGCAATCGGTATAATCCGGCATGTATTTCTGGCAGACGATCATTGTCTCCTTACATCTTGCCGCAAAAGGACATCCAACCGGAGGCTCCATAAGATCCGGAGGAGTTCCCGGAATTGCCTGAAGCTCACCGCCTTTTTCGTGTGCTTTTGGAATAGAACGAAGAAGGCCTTTTGTATATTCGTGACATGGGTTGTGGAAAATATCTTCCACATCTCCTGTCTCAACTAATTTTCCGCCATACATAACAGCAACACGGTCTGCAATATTTGCCACAACACCAAGGTTATGGGTAATGATGATAATGGATGTTTTGATCTTTTTCTGAAGATCGCGCATCAGATCCAGGATCTGTGCCTGGATCGTTACATCAAGAGCTGTGGTCGGCTCATCTGCGATCAGCACCTTGGGATCACATGCCAGTGCAATGGCGATGACAACTCGCTGTCTCATACCACCGGACAGCTGGTGTGGATACTGGTCGTAACGTGCCTCCGGATTGGAGATTCCAACCAGGGAAAGAAGCTCAATGGCTCTTGTCTTACGGTCGGCTTTACTCATCTCCTTGCGGTGCTCTTTCAGCATTTCCTCGATCTGTTTTCCAACCTTCATGGTCGGGTTCAGGGAAGTCATGGGATCCTGGAAGATCATGGCAATCTCGCTTCCGCGCACCTGCTGCATCTGACGCTCTGAATATTTGGTCAGATCATTTCCCTGGAACATTACGCTTCCTTCTACTACTTTTCCGTTCTTTGGGAGGATTCCCATAACACCTTTCATGGTAATGGATTTTCCGGAACCGGACTCTCCTACTACCGCAAGTGTCTCCTGCTCATTCAGGTAAAAATCCACGCCGCGCACAGCCTGGACAACGCCCTTGTGCGTCTTGATGTGGACTGTAAGATTCTTAACTTCTAATATTTTTCCCATAGCTGTACCTACTTTCTCATCTGCGGATCAAGGGCATCACGAAGTCCGTCGCCCAGAATACTGAAGCATACCATAATCAGTACGATAACAATTGCCGGGAAAATCAGTACATGTGGATACATTCGCAGTACCTGATAACCACCGTTGATCAATACACCAAGGGAAGCCTGCGGCTCTGCCAGACCAATACCAATGAAGCTTAAGAATGCCTCGGTAAAGATAGCGCTTGGGATTGTGAACATCACGTTGATTACGATAACGCTGACTGTGTTCGGGATCAGATCCTTCATAATAATGTTGAATTTGCTGGTTCCAAGAACCTGAGAAGCAAGTACGAATTCCTGATTCTTCAGTTTCAGGATCTCGGCACGAACCAGTCTGGCCATGTTTACCCATCCGGTAATGGAAAGTGCAGCGATAATAGTTCCTACACCAGCCGGGAATGCCATCAGGAAAAGGATTACAATGATAAGGCTTGGGATTCCAACCAGTACCTCAATAATACGCTGCATAACAGCGTCTACCTTTCCCCCGAAAAGAGCGGAAACAGCACCGTAAAGAACACCTACAACCAGATCCAGGATTGCAGCTACCAGTGCGATCATAAGGGAAATTCTGGTTCCCATCCAGGTACGTACCCACAGGTCACGTCCAAACTGGTCAGCACCAAAAATGTGTGCTGCGCTTGGAAGTCCATATACATTGTTATAATCAGTGTCTCTAAATGAATATTTACTGAAGATCGGTGCAAAAATGGCAAGCAGGATAATTCCGATCAAAATAAATAATGCTACAACTGCTGCCTTGTTTTTTTTCAGACGGATCCATGCGTCAGCCAGCATAGTGGAAGCAGGAGCTGCGATGTGCTCTTTTTCAGAGGCTTCTACTTTCGCTTTCTGATACATGCTGCGGTCAATTTTTGATTTGTCCACGATCAGCTCTCCTTTCCTTTGGCAAGACGAATTCTCGGATCAATAAGAGAATAAGCCAGGTCAACAAGCAGTACAATCAGCATATAGAATGCGGCATAGAAAATAGTAATACCCATGATCACCGGATAATCATTGGCCTTGATACAGTCTACGAAAAGGCTTCCGATACCAGGAATACTGAAAATGTTCTCTACAGCAAGAGATCCTGTCATAAGGTTTACTACGATTGGTCCTAAAATGGTTACAACCGGAAGGATGGAGTTGCGGACTGCATGACGCATAAGAACCTTCATCTGGCTCAGTCCCTTGGCTCTTGCAGTTACGATGTAATCCTGATCCAGTACATCCAGCATTTCGGTACGCATAAAACGGGCAACCATAGCTGTTGCACTGAACGAAAGCGCAATGGACGGCAATACGGAACAATTCCAGCCAGTCCAGAATCCAACCGGGAGAACGCCCCATTTCAGACCTATGTAATACTGAAGAAGGGCTGCGGCGACAAAGTTCGGCACCGAGACTCCAAGCACTGCCAATATCATAGTAAAGTAATCAATTCCGCTATTGTGCTTCCAGGCAGCCAGGATTCCTAAAATTAATCCGATTGCAAGTCCGATCAGTACTGCCTGGATACCAATCAGCGCAGATGGTCCGAGACGACCTGTGATAACCTTGGAAACGTCCTGGTTTACATAAGTAAAGGAAGTACCCAGGTCTCCTTTCAGCATGTTCTTAATATATTTCACATACTGCATTGGAAGAGAATCATTTAATCCATACATTTCCAGCACACGTTCCTGCTGCTGAGGTGTCATAATACTAAAACGCTCAGCATCAAAAGGTGTACCTGGAAGATTTTTCATCATGAAAAAGGTACAGGTTACAATTACCCACAAGGTAACCAGAATGTACCCTAATCGCTTTAATACATATTTCAGCATGACATCACCTTTTCTGTTACTGTGCACGTAGTGAACAGTACTCCTTTTCTTTCTGTGAAAAACAGACCGTATACCGGCTGTGTAAGCCACTGCTGTATACGGTCCGTTACCTATCCTTAAGGAATATTACTTGAATTTGAAGCAAACCTCTGAGATCTGTTTCGCTACCAGTTTATATCCAACAATCACCTGAATAAGAGATTATTCGAAGGAAGCGTACTTGAACTCAAGCGGAACACCGATCGGATGGCTGATCAGGTTCTTGACATTGGATTTTGTCAGAACAGCGGAACCTCTGTGGTATACAGGAGCAACAACTGCATCTTCCTCAACCAGCTTCTTCTCAGCTTTCAGCATGTCGTCAAGACGAGCTGCATCGTCTGTCTGAGTCTTGGCATCAGAAATCAGTGCATTGTAATCTGCATCGTTGTAATTTCCACGGTATGGAGTTCCGTTTGTCCACAGATCAAGGTATGTCATAGCGTCATCATAGTCAGCACCCCATGCTGTTACAGCAAACTGATAGTTGTTGGCATCCATCAGCTCTCCACGTCCCTGTACAGTCTTGGTATCAATTACTACGTTCAGACCAAGTGTTGTAACAAGCTCACTCTGGATAAATGTTGCAACGGATTTGGATACAGAGTCATCAGCTACAAGAAGAGTAACCTCTGAAGGTGCGCTTCCAAGCTCCTCAACTGCTTTGTCATAGTACTCTTTTGCCTGCTCCGGATCATATGGGGAAACATCTCCGTTCAGCTCACGGAATGTCTTCTCTCCATCACCGCTCATGCCGTCTGCTACAAGACCAAAACCTGGTGCAGAACCATCAGCAAGAATGTTATCTGTAAGAGCGCTTCTGTTCATAGCAAGAGAAATAGCTTTTCTCATGTTTACATTGCTCATTACGTCATCTGTAAGGTTGAACTGTACATAGCTTGTACGGAAGTCGATCTCCTGGGAGAATTCCGGATCATCCTTGTATGCTACTACGTTTGCAGAATCAAGTTTAACCTGGGAAAGCTCGCCAGCCTGATATGCGCTTAATGCAGCTGCAGCATCTTTGATTACACGAACCTGTGCATCTTCGATTGCTACGTTGTCTTTATCCCAGTAATTGTCGTTCTTAGCGAAAGTAACGCCTACAGCCGGATCATAATCTGTGATCACGTACGGTCCGCAGTAGAGCATGCTGTCTGGGGAAAGAGCGAAGTTTGTGCCCTGCTCTTCACAGAATGCTTCGTTAACCGGGAAGAACATATCCATTGTAGTAAGGTTCAGGAAGTATGGTGTCGGGCTCTTCAGCTGAACTTCCAGTGTCTGATCGTCAACAGCCTTAACGCCTACCTCAGAAGCCTCAACGCTTCCCTCATTATACTCCTGACCATTTACGATGTAGTCTGTCATAATGAAGCTGTAGCCGTTTGTTGCGTCTGCGCTCATCTGTTTCAGCCATGCATATACGAAATCTGCTGCTGTTACAGGCTCACCATTGCTCCACTGGATTCCGTCTCTTAAGTGGAAGGTGTATGTAAGCTTGTCATCGGATACCTCATAAGTATCGCAAAGAGCTGGCTGAGGCTGGTTGTTCTCGTCCATACGGAACAGTCCCTCTTCTGCCTGGTTCAGTACCAGGAATGCATTCTCCTCGGATGCAGCCCACGGTACCAGAGTCTTGATCTCGAAATCAGTAGCAACGCTGAGTGTCTCTCCCTCTGCAAATACTGCTGATGCACCTGTAACAGTCATGGTAAGTGCCATTCCAAGTGCTACTGCTGCTTTCATCATTTTCATAGTTTTTTCTCCTTTCTTATCCGTCCTTTATGCAGGTACGGTAGTAAGCCTTTGCCGTTCAGAGTTTAAATGGAGCTTTATAGTAAAAAAACATTTTCTATTTTGCAACTTAGTCACGATGTAGTTTCATGCGCCTTTGCATAAATAAAAAATGTTCTCTTTGCTCGCCTCTTTTTGGTAATTTTAGTATAGCAAAGTGTTGTAGTGTTGTCAATTGTTTTTTATTATTCTTTATTGCTTTTTATTGTTTAGAATTGGTTTTGTACGAATTATGTATTTATTTTGTACAAATTCTGCTTTTTCAAGGAAAAATAAGTAAAAAATATCGGATGCAGCTGGGTGCTTCAACTGTATCTGGCTTTCTGTTTTCCTCTTTAATGTGTTGAATGTGTTGAAAAGTTCTTCAGGAGGGGCGCATTTGGACAATATGTATTACTCACTCGCCGGCGCAACGCTCCAGCGAACTAATCGCTAACTGCGACTAATGCGTTCGGGAGAGCCCTCACGCATAAGTCTTCGTAAGCGCTGGATTTCGCTT
>NZ_QUIO01000059.1:0-18768 GCF_003480145.1 Ruminococcus sp. AM42-11
TGCGGGATACCAACTACTTCACCCCACCCGCGTTGTTGTCGTTACTGTTTCTTTCTTCCCTTTCCAGTAACCAGCGATTTTGCAATGTATATTCGCAAGCCGCGCATTTCAGGAGCGGTTTTAGTGGAGGCGAGATCCATGACTTACGGAGACTTAGGCGCGAAGGCTTTCCTGAGCGTCTTAGTCGTAGTTAGTCATTAGCTTGCCGGAACGTTGCGACGCGCGGCGGTGAATATACATTGTGAAATCGCGTCCGGGATAACGACCAACCAATTAAATAGTAAAAAATTACAGCCCCGCCAAAAACGGGGCTGTCTTTCTATACACTTTAGATCAACTTCTTCACCATCTCCACAATCTCTTCCTTCGTCACCCTGCTACTGTTAATACACAGATCATACTGCAGCATATCCAGCCAGTTAGTATCCGTAAAATACTCATAATAAGCCCGGCGTTCCTTATCCGTACGTTTCACTAGCTTCCTTACACTCTTTTCCTCCCGGCCGGTACGTGCCATCACCGTCTTCACACGGTCCTCAAACGGAGCATAGATAAACAGACTCAGATGCTTATCTTTATTATCCTGTAAGATATAATTGCCACATCGCCCAACGATCACGCAATTCTCTTTTTCGGCTGCCTCCAAAATGATCTTCTTCTGCAGATCGTAAAGCACATCATTCATGGGAACAAAATGGTACTCCGGATTCATCTGCAGCTCGTAATCCACCGGATACAGCCACTGGCTGGCTTTTTTCTCATCTACTCTGGCAAACTCATCGAAAGGAATATTCTTCTCCTTGCTGGCCATTTCGATCAGCTCCTTATCATAGAACTTAAATCCCAGTTCCTCCGCAAGAGCCTTTCCAATAATACGTCCGTTACTTCCAAACATACGATTGATTGTTATAACACGGTTACTCATAAACGGCGCCTCCTTTTGTGGTGGATTTGTAAATAATTTTGTTATAAAATAGTTTATGAAAACTATTTTCTGTTCTTTTTTGCATTATAACATAATTGTATGAAAATATCTATATAATTTGCATAAAATCAAAACAAAAAAATATTCTGAATATGTCATTTCGCTGGAAATTTGAACCCTTTCTTGTTATACTAAAAATAGCAATACGATTGCTGTTCACTGCATGTACAGATTGCAGAAAGCCTTTTTCAAACACGCTCTGGAAAAGCGTATTTGGAAAACGATGAACAGTGATACAATATGAGAAAGGAATTGAACATGCTCAAAATAAAAAATTATGTGAAAGCAGAATCTCTGGAACAGGCTTATGAGCTGAACCAGAAGCGGACTGCCTGTGTGCTTGGCGGCATGGTGTGGCTGAAAATGGGTAACCGTGTTGTAACCACAGCCATTGATCTTTCCGGGCTTGGTCTGGATACCATCACAGAAACAGAAAGTGAATTTGTGATTGGCTGTATGACCCCATTGCGGGACCTGGAACTTCATCAGGGACTTCATACATATACGAAAGGTGCCATAAGAGAAAGCCTGCGCCATATTGTAGGCGTACAGTTCCGCAACTGCGCCACTGTAGGCGGAAGTATCTGGGGACGCTTCGGCTTTTCTGATGTACTCACCATGTTTCTGGCACTTGATACAGAGGTGGAACTTTTTAAAGGCGGCAGAGTCTGTCTTTCTGATTTTGTGAAAATGCCAAAAGACAGAGATATTCTGGTACGCATTATCATAAAGAAACTCCGTTGCAGGTTGCCTATTTAAGCCTGCGTAATACCAAGACCGATTTCCCGGTACTGGCATGCTGTATCAGGCTGTCTGAGAATGGTGTGAGAGCAGTTTACGGCGCCCGTCCGGCGAAGGCATTTCTTCTGGAAGACGAAGAAGGTCTCCTTGCAGGCATGGAAACCATGTCTTCGGAAGAGAAGAAGACAGCGGTTCAGAAATTTGCAGACTATGCAGCCCGGAAGGTTCCTACCTTTGGAAACATGCGAGGCAGCGCAGAGTACAGAACCCTTCTTGTGAAGGTTCTCACAAGAAGAGCATTAGAAGCAGTGGGAGGTATGACAGATGAAAATTAATTTCTGGCTGAATGGAGCCAAAAAGGAAGCGGAAATCAGTCCTGACACCATGCTTCTGGAGTTTCTTCGAAGCCTTGGCTGCTACAGTGTAAAAAGAGGCTGTGAAACTGCAAACTGCGGTCTTTGCACCGTTTTGGTAAATGACAAGCCAATGCTGTCCTGCAGTGTCCTTGCCGCCCGTATTGACGGCAAAAAGGTCACCACCATGGAGGGACTTCAGGCAGAAGCTGAAGAATTTGGAACTTTTCTTGCCAATGAAGGCGCAGAGCAGTGCGGATTCTGTAATCCGGGATTTATCATGAATGTACTTGCGATGACAAAAGAACTGGAAAATCCAACCGAAGAAGAGATTAAGGAATATCTGGCAGGCAATCTTTGCCGCTGCTCCGGTTTTGTTGGACAGACCAGAAGTATCCTGAAATATCTGGAATATAAGAAAAACGGAAATATCCAGGAGAAGGAGGTGCAGGCATGAGCTATGTAAATAAGTCTTTGCAGAAAAAGGATGCCATGGCTCTGGTGACCGGAAAGCCAGTCTACACAGACGACCTGGCACCAAAGGACTGCCTGATCATCAAGATCTTAAGGAGTCCCTATGCCAATGCCTGGGTGGAAGAGATCAAGACGGACACAGCCATGAAGGTAGAAGGAATGGCACTGATCCTTACCTGGAAAGATGTTCCAAAGAGACGTTTCGCCTCTGCCGGACAGACCTATCCGGAGTTCAGTCCTTATGACAGAATGATCCTGGATCAGCATCTTCGTTTCGTAGGGGATGCAGTGGCAATTGTGGCAGGAGAAACAGAAGCAGCTGTAGACCTTGCCATGAAGCGCATTAAAGTGAAATACCGCGTGGAAACACCGGTTCTTGATATGCATACAGCTAAGGATAATCCGGTTCTGGTCCACCCGGAAGAGGACTGGGAATCCAAGTTCCCGGTTGGTGCAGATAACAAGCGGAACCTTGCAGCAAAAGGCCATGAGGAAATGGGAGATATTGACAAGGTTTTGTCAGAATGCAAATATACAGTAGATGAAGTTTATCACACAAAGGCTGATCAGCAGTGTATGATGGAGACCTTCCGCACATATTGTACCAAGGATTATTTCGGCAGGCTGAATGTGGTTTCCTCCACACAGGTACCGTTCCACCTTCGCCGAATCCTTGGAAATGCCCTTGGAATCCCATCCTCCAGGATCCGCGTGATCAAGCCTCGTATTGGCGGCGGCTTTGGAGCCAAGCAGACAGAGGTCTGTGAAATTTATCCGGCAATTGTTACCTGGATGACAGGACGTCCATCCAAAATCGTTTACAGCCGTTATGAATCTTTAATCTGCGCTTCTCCCCGTCATGAGATGGAAGTACACGTAAAAGTTGGTGCAGATGAGAACGGAATCGTAAAAGGAATTAAAGTAGAGGCGCTTTCCAATGCTGGTGCATACGGAGATCACAGTCCTACAACCATCGGACTTACAGGTCATAAGGCAATTGCCCTGTACCGGAATCTGGAAGCCTATGCTTTTGACTATGAGGTTGTTTACACCAACGTGCAGGCATCCGGTGCATATCGTGGATATGGTGCCACACAGGGAATTTATGCAGTGGAATCCGCTGTTAATGAGCTGGCCCATAAGATGAATATGGATCCTGCAAGGATCCGTGAGTTGAATATGCCAATTGAAGGCGAGCCAATGTATGACTATGATGGAAACCTGACTCATACAGCAAGCTGTACGATGGATCGCTGCCTTGCCCGGGCCAAGGAGATGATCGGCTGGGATGAGAAATATCCATGCCGTGATATGGGAAATGGAAAAGTCCGCGGCGTAGGTCTTGCCATGGCGATGCAGGGCTCCTCTATTGCCAATGTAGACGTGGGAGGCGCAACCCTGAAGCTGAATGAGGACGCATCCTATACACTTTCCCTTGGATGTGCAGATATGGGTACGGGCTGTGATACCATTCTTTCTCAGATGGCAGCCGACTGTCTGGAAACAGAATTTGAGAATATTGTTGCATTTGGTGTGGATACGGATGTTTCTCCATATGACTCCGGTTCTTATGCATCTGCCACTACTTACGCTACAGGCAATGCAGTTATTAACGCCTGCAATGAGCTGAAAAAGAGGATTATCCGGCTGGGTGCTGAAATGCTGGGTGTAAGTCCTGAGGAAGCAGACTTTGATGGAAAGAAAGTCTACGCAGGGGAAAAAGAGGTCAGTCTTCAGGAGATTGCTTATAAGGGAACCTGCGGAAATACCCTGGAAATGCAGGTGACTGCCTCCTATTCTTCCCAGATTTCTCCGCCGCCTTATATGGTTGGGGCAGCAGAGGTGGAAGTAGACAAAGAGACAGGAAATATTGACCTGATCGATTATGTGGCAGTTGTAGACTGCGGAACTCCTATTAATCCCAATCTTGCCCGTGTGCAGACTGAGGGAGGAGTTGCCCAGGGAATCGGTATGGCACTTATGGAGAATGTGCAGTATTCCAAAGAAGGTAAGATTCGTGAGAATTCTTTCATGCAGTACAAGATCCCAAGCCGTGAGGATATTGGAAATATCCGGGTTGAGTTTGAGAGCAGCTATGAAAAGAGCGGTCCTTTTGGTGCCAAGTCCATCGGTGAGCTGGTAATCGATACCCCTTGTCCTGCAATTGCAGATGCGGTTTACAATGCTTCCGGTGTCCGGGTAAGAGAGCTGCCGATCACATCGGAGAAGATTGCCATGGGAATTCTGAAAAAAGAACTGGAGAAATAATATATGGGATTTATTTTTAAGGGGATACTGGCAGTGATCTGGCTGCTGGTAGTTCCCTGCCTGGCAGGGGGATTCTATTTCCGCAGAGAAAAAAGAACCTGCGGTGAATATCTTCTGGCCGGTTATACACTGCTGTTTGCCATTACAGAGCTGCTTTCTCTTACCATGATTTTTACCAAACAGCCGCTTCATGTGCTGACCATTACATATGGCGTGGTGGCTGGTGTACTGGCATTTCTGGGTGCCCGGAGTCTTTATAAGAAGAGGCAGAAGGAAACCGGTGAAGGCGCTGGCACATATTGCGGCAGAAGGACAGAAGCGACTGGAATTTCCCCGGAGCTTGTGGTGGCAGGAATTCTGATTCTGTTCCAGCTTGTCGTTGTGGTGCTTTATGCCCATATGGATGAAGATGATGCTTTTTATGTAGGAACAGCCACTACCGCGGTGGAAACCGATTCTCTTTATGCATATAACCCCTACACCGGAGCCGCTTACAATGTATTGCCAAGCCGTTACATTCTTTCTCCGTTTCCTGCATTTCTTGCCGTGACCAGCCGGTTATGCGGAGGACTTCATCCAGCCATTGTGGCACATACTGTTTTTCCGGCGGTATTTGTTTTTCTGGCATATGTGGTGCTTTTTCAGTACAGCCGCATATTCTTCAAGGGAAAGGCTGGAGAACAGGGGATTTTTATGATCCTTTGTGCCGTGATCCTGTGGTTTTGCGGATATTCGGTATACAATTCAGAAATTTTTACAATGGGCAGGATCTGGCAGGGAAAAGCTGTGCTGGCAGGGGTATTTTTACCATTTTTATTTCTGCTCTGTATGGAGATTTTTATGCAGGAAAAACCGGAATATCCATGGAGCCTGGCTTTTCTGGCAAATGGAGCCTGCTGTCTGTTTTCCTCAATGGGAATCATGCTTGCCCCTCTTCTGATGGGAGTATTTGCTCTGCTTAGTCTGGTGAAATTCAGAGACGGAAGAAGATTCTTAAAGAGTGTAGTCTGCTGTCTGCCATCCCTGATACTTGGCGTGGTATACATTCTGGTATTTTAGGAGGTGGAGAGATGAAACGAGCACTTTTGGCTTCACTGGATGCCTGGCAGAAATACTGGGGGAACGGATTTTATGTCTATTTACTGCTGGCTGCATGTTTGTATTTCCTGGTATTCGGAAGAAAAAAAGAACGATCCAGAATTTTATCCGGCTATATTGTAGTTTTTCTTGCTGTGTTTTTCTGTCCGGTGACTGCTTATATTATACAGAAATGTATAGGACGGTCGGTTTACTGGAGAGTATTATGGATTCTTCCGGCAGTGCCGCTTATAGCTTATGCAGGAACCTGCCTGGTAAAAAGGGCGGGAGCTTCCAGACCACGGCAGTACATACTTCTGATTTTTATTGCGGCAGTGCTGGCTTTTTGCGGAACTGGCCTGAATAGAGATGGTTTTTACAAAAAGGTTCAGAATGTACAGAAGATTCCTGATGAGGTAGTAAGCATCTGCAATCTGATCAATGAACAGAAGGAAGAAAATGAAGAGATTTACCTGGCAACGGATGACAAAATAGCTTCCTACGTGAGAGTTTATGATCCATCTATCAAAATGCCTTACGGAAGAGGCGGTAAAGGAGCCTCTGGAAAAAAAGCTGCAAGATGGCTCCATAAACAGCTTGTGGCAGAAGTACCGGTGATCAAAAAGGTAGTAAAAAATGCAAAAAGACTGAAATGCAATTACCTGGTTTTCCCTGTTCCAAGCAAAAAGAAGCAGCTGTATATGGAAACAAAAGGGTTCTTACTGATCGGTCAGGTAAATGAGTACGGTATTTTCAAATATTGTGAATAAAAGGGTTGCATTTACAGGAAAAAGCTGATACATTTAGTTTGTGAATAAACTGAATACGGGAAGTTATGATAGAGGCGCAGGCTTCATCAGTAATTTCAGCTGCAGAGACTGGTTGTGTGCAGAGTATGGGCATATGCAGATACAGGCTCTGGGTCGTATGGCAGACTGGCTGGAATGAAAGGGGAGACTGCCGAAGGATTTTTTCTCAGCCAGGAGAGAAGTTCTGGGCTGACGCAGAATATGCGGCAGACTGTCACTGTTGTGGAGCGCTATCTAAGGTATAGATCCTGTGAAGAATAAATGCCATGAATGTGTCCCCATAATGGGAGTGCATTCATGGCTTTTTGCGTTAAAGAAGAGGAGGCTTTTAAGAAAACGCTCTGACCGGTTTGTGACTGGTCATCTGATATTCAGGAAAAAAGAGGGAGGAAATCGATAATGAAGTACAATTGTAAAAAATTATCTGTTCTTTTTGCAGCTGTTATGATGTTTGTCCTGGCATGTCCAGTGACTGTTCTGGCAGCGGCAGAAGAGGAGGCTGACACACCTGCTGTGTACGCTACTTTCTGGTCATTGATACCGCCAGTTGTGGCAATCGTTCTGGCATTGATTACAAAAGAGGTTTACAGTTCCTTGTTTCTTGGAATTTTAGTTGGAGCACTTCTGTACTCTGGCGGTAATTTTGAGGGAACGGTTAACCATATTTTTTCAGGCGGAATGATCAGTGTGTTATCATCCGGCAGTAACGTAGGTATTCTGGTGTTCCTGGTAATTCTTGGAACTATGGTCTGCCTGATGAACCGGGCTGGAGGCTCAGCCGCTTTTGGACGCTGGGCAGGCAAACACATCAAGACAAGAGTTGGGGCAGAGCTGGCAACCATTTTGCTTGGAGTGTTGATTTTTATTGATGATTATTTCAACTGTCTGACGGTAGGCAGTGTTATGAGACCGATCACAGATCAGCACAATGTATCACGCGCGAAGCTGGCATACCTGATCGATGCCACAGCTGCGCCGGTATGTATCATTGCACCAATCTCATCCTGGGCAGCTGCTGTCAGCGGTTTTGTTCCGGGAGAGGATGGAATGTCCGTGTTTGTAAGAGCTATTCCCTATAACTATTATGCACTTCTTACGATTGTAATGATGGTATCCATGGTTTTGATGAAAGAAGAGTTTGGTGCTATGGGTGTGCATGAGTCCAATGCGTTAAAAGGGGATCTGTTTACCACAGCAGCCCGTCCTTATGCTTCAGGAGAAGGTGATGGACCGGTGAATCCAAGAGGAAAGGTTATGGATCTTCTGATCCCTATCATCTCTTTGGTTATCTGCTGTGTAATCGGTATGATCTATACTGGAGGATTTTTCAGCGGTACAGATTTTGTAACTGCTTTTTCCCAGAGTGATGCTTCTGTCGGACTGGTGCTTGGAAGCTTTTTCGGTCTGGTGATTACCATTCTTCTTTATATGGTGCGCAGAGTGCTGTCCTTCCGCGATTGTATGGCATGCATTCCGGAGGGCTTTAAGTCCATGGTACCGGCAATCCTGATCCTCACTTTTGCATGGACCTTAAAGAGTATGACGGACAGTCTGGGAGCTGCTGAGTTTGTTGCGGAAATGGTGAAGTCTTCTGCAGAAGGACTGGTAAATATGCTTCCGGCTATTATATTCCTGGTAGCCTGCTTCCTGGCATTTGCTACTGGTACTTCATGGGGAACCTTCGGTATTCTGATCCCGATTGTTGTTCATGTATTTGAAAACACACCGGGAGACTTGATGATTATTTCCATCTCTGCCTGTATGGCTGGTGCTGTTTGCGGTGACCATTGTTCTCCGATTTCGGATACGACGATTATGGCCTCCGCGGGAGCTCAGTGTGATCATGTAAATCATGTGTCAACCCAGTTGCCTTATGCCATTGTGGCAGCAGTGGTATCCTTTGTAACTTACATTTTCGCCGGCTTTATCCAGAGCCCGTTGTGCCTGATCATCGGTGTAGCACTGATGATGGGAGCTATGTGTGTTGTGAAAATGAAGTTCTCAGATCTGAAAACGGAATAAAGAGGTTTTTCTTATTGGAAAAATAAGAAAAGAATGTGGAAGCCGGGATGGATTTTCCTGTGTAATGCCTGCGGCAGTGTGGAAGAATTTACAGTGTCTGCAGAGTGTTGACGAGGAAATTGTCCTGGCTTTTTTGCATGCTTCTATCTTCTTTATTGGCTGCTTAATATTCGCTTTGGAGCGTGTGTGGAGAAGGTTTTTTGCAAGATGTGCATTACACTTTGCGGGAAAGCTTTTTTTTATGTGTTCTGGAGCTTTTGGAGCTTGGGGCAAGGTTTGCCTTGCATATGCCCGGGAAAAACTATATAATGGAAAAATGGACGAAAAAATCAGAATCAACAAATACTTAAGCGAAGCGGGATTCTGTTCAAGACGTGAGGCTGACAGCCTGATCCGGAACGGACGGGTGACTGTGGAAGGTCATAAGGCAGAACCGGGAGAAAGGATTACAGCAGATACAGTTGTATTTGTGGATGGTAAGCCTGTGAAAAAAGTAGAAGAAAAAGTTCTACTTTTATTTCACAAGCCGCGAGGTGTGGTGTGCAGCACAAAAAAACAGCGCCAGGAGACTACAGTTACGGAGTATCTGAATTATCCGGTTCGAATTTATCCCATAGGACGTCTTGATAAGGAATCCGAAGGGCTTTTGCTTTTAACAAACCAGGGAGACCTGGTAAATAAGATCATGCGTGCGGGAAACTACCATGAGAAAGAATATCTGGTGACTGTGAATAAACCAGTTGATGGTGATTTTGTGAAAAAAATGTCATCTGGAATTCCTATTCTGGATACCATTACCCGTCCGTGTTTTGTGGAAAAAACAGGGAGAAATTCTTTTCGGATTATTCTCACCCAGGGATTGAACCGGCAGATCCGCCGAATGTGTGAATATCTGGGATATCAGGTGCTTAGTCTGAAGCGCGTACGAATCATGGAACTGACAATAGATGGCCTGAAAGAGGGCGGGTACAGAGAAGCTACCCAGGAGGAGTGGAAGAAGCTGGAACGTGGAATTGCAGATTCCTCCCAGCTTCCCGCAGCCAGAAGGCAGGACAGTGTGCCTGTATTTTCCAAAAAACAGGGAAGAGACAGCATTCCCTTTTCTTCAATTCCAGAAGAAAAAAGGCAAAATAAGCCAGCTGCTTCCCGCACTATTTCAGAAAAACGGCAGTCTATCTCACAGAGGAAATCTGCTTGCAGTAATTACAACAGTAAAACAGGAGGACATCATGGAAAATTCTCTACAGCGAATGAAAGAACTGGTAGAAAAGCTGGATCAGGCCGCGAAGGCATATTACCAGGAAGACAGGGAAATCATGAGCAATCAGGAGTACGACAGCCTGTACGACCAGCTGGAGCAGCTGGAAAAAGAAACCGGCACTGTACTCACAAATAGTCCTACTGTCCGTGTAGGATACGAGGCAGTCAATGAACTTCCGAAGGAAGAACATCCAAGCCCCATGCTATCCCTTGATAAGACAAAAGACAGGGAAGTGCTCCGTGGATTTATAGGAAATCACAAATGCCTTTTATCCTGGAAGCTGGACGGTCTGACCATTGTTCTTACTTATGAGAACGGTGAGCTTGAGAAAGCAGTAACAAGGGGGAATGGAATTGTAGGTGAGGTTATTACTAACAATGCCAGGGTGTTTAAGAATATCCCTCTTCGCATCCCTTATAAAGGTCAGCTGGTGCTTCGGGGTGAGGCGATTATCACTTATTCTGAGTTCGAGCGGATCAACGAGACTATAGGCGATGCAGATGCTAAATATAAGAACCCGCGGAATCTTTGCAGTGGTTCTGTGCGTCAGCTGAATAACGAGATCACGGCGAAACGAAATGTGCGTTTTTATGCCTTTGCTCTGGTAAGTGCCCAGGATGTGGATTTTTCCAATTCCAGGGAGCAGCAGTTTATCTGGCTGAAGAAACAGGGCTTTGAGGTGGTGGAGTATAAGGTGGTTACCTCTGAAAGTCTGGATGAAGCCATGGATTATTTTTCCAAGGCAATTGTAAACAACGATTTTCCATCAGACGGACTGGTTGTGACCTACGATGACATCGCCTATGGGGAGTCTCTGGGAAGTACTGCGAAATTTCCGCGAAACTCCTTTGCTTTTAAATGGGCGGATGAAATGCGGGAAACCAGGCTGGTGGATATGGAATGGAGTCCGTCAAGAACCGGACTGATTAATCCGGTTGCAATTTTTGAACCAGTGGAGCTGGAAGGTACTACAGTAAGCCGTGCCAGCGTGCACAATATCAGTATTGTGAAGGAATTGCAGCTTGGAATTGGAGATACCATTAAGGTGTATAAAGCCAATATGATCATTCCCCAGATTGCGGAGAATCTTACAAGAAGCGGCAATCTGGTAATTCCGGATAAATGTCCGGTGTGCGGCCGGGAGGCGCGTATCCGCAAGGAAAACGATGTGGAGACATTATACTGCATGAATCCGGACTGTGTTGCCAAGAAGATTAAGTCCTTCAGCCTTTTTACCAGCCGTGATGCCATGAATATTGACGGACTTTCAGAGGCAACTCTGGAGAAGTTTATTGCAATGGGATTTATTCATAATTTTGGTGATATTTTTGAAATTGGAAAATATAAAGATCAGATTGTAGAAATGGAAGGATTTGGTCAGAAGTCCTTTGATAATCTGATGGTGAGTCTGGAGAAAGCGAAAGAAACTACTCTTGCCAAGGTGATCTACAGTCTTGGGATTACAGGTATCGGTCTTGCAAATGCCAAGGTGATCTGTAAATATTTTGACGATGATATAGAGAAAATCCGCTATGCGGAGGAAGAAGAGATCAGCTCGATTGAAGGAATCGGTCCGGTAATCGCCGGAAGTCTGGCTGATTATTTTAAGAGCGCAGAGAACAATCGGAAGCTGGATCATCTGCTCAGTCATCTTCATCTGGTTCATGAGGAGACTTCTGCGGAACAGGTTTTTGCAGGGAAAACCTTTGTTATTACAGGCAGTGTAGAGCATTTTTCCAACCGTTCTGAGGCAAAGGAATTTATCGAAACCCGCGGCGGTAAGGTGACCGGTTCTGTGACAAAGAAAACAGACTATCTGATCAATAATGATAAAACATCGGCTTCTTCCAAGAACAAGAAGGCACAGGAACTGGGAATCCCGATTTTGTCGGAGGAGGATTTCCTGGAGCTGGCGGGGATTTAAAAGAAAATTTGGGTTTTCTGTGAACTTTGTTCACAAAAAACACCTCGCGGAACGTTACCAGTGAACTGTATTGAATATATCTTTACAGAAGAGAAGAGTGGAAGGGCACAACATTTTTCATAACTTGTTTGTGTCTTGAACGAAGCGAAAGGAATGACAAAAAGTATGTATAATAGTAGGAGGAAATTGCAATGCCAATTAAAATACAAAGTGATCTCCCGGTAAAGGAGATTCTGGAAAAAGAAAACCTGTTTGTTATGGACGAAAACCGTGCTATGCACCAGGATATCCGTCCGATTTATATTCTGATCTTAAATTTAATGCCACTGAAAGAGGAAACCGAGCTTCAGCTTCTTCGCTCCCTTTCCAATACTCCTCTGCAGGTTGACGTAAGCTTTATGGCAGTGGAGTCCCATCAGGCGAAAAACACTTCCAGGAGTCATCTGAACAAATTTTATCAGACTTTTTCTGAACTGAAAGATAAGAAGTTTGATGGAATGATCATTACAGGAGCACCGGTAGAGCAGATGGAGTTTGAAGAGGTTGATTACTGGGAGGAAGTTACCCAGATCATGGACTGGTCAGAGACCCATGTGACATCCACTATTTTCCTGTGCTGGGCTGCTCAGGCTGCGCTCTACCATTTTTATGGACTGAAGAAACGTAAGCTGGATAAAAAAATGTTTGGCCTTTTCTGGCACAAGGTAATGAACCGTAAAATTCCGCTGGTCAGAGGGTTCGATGATATATTTCTGGCACCGCATTCCCGACATACAGAAGTTCCTATTGAAGCTGTACACGCCTGCAAAGACCTTACTGTCCTTGCAGAATCCGACGAAGCAGGTCTTTTTCTTGCCATGGCAGAAGACGGCCGCAAGATTTTTGTAATGGGTCACCCGGAATACGACCGTGTCACCCTGGACGGCGAGTACAAACGCGATCTTGGCAAAGGGCTCCCTATTGAAATGCCTGAAAACTACTACCGCGACAACAACCCTGAAAACGGTCCGCTTCTGATGTGGAGAGCCCATGCCAACAACCTGTATACCAATTGGCTGAATTATTACGTCTACCAGAGCACCCCGTATGACCTGTACGGAACACCTGATTTTTCCAGTATTTCCAGGGGTTAAGAGAGTTGCGCATTTCACGTAAATTATTATAATTTCACGCTATTTATTACGAAAATGGAGTAAAAATGGAGTACTAGAGGTGTGAAAATGGGGTATCAAAATAAGAATGTAAAAGGTGTGTAAATGAATATTTTTTATAAATTTTGATGAATAAAAATACATGAATAAGTCCATGGGTTATTTGATAACTTATGGGCTTATTTTAGTGTTTGGGACAATTTTTAGCCCAGATATTATTGGGCTTTGTTTTTAGAAAAAGAGAAGATGCATTATTGGTGCGATTGTATTTCAATGTGGTTCTTATTTCAAATCAAAAAAATCTTAAAAAAATCGCATTTTTTTTCCATTTTTTTACACATTTCGACAAGTAATTCCATTATTTATAATAGGAGAGTATAGTACCACTCCATAAAATTAGAAACGGAGGAATCAAAAATGTGGCATTTTTGGCTTTTTTTCTGGATCCTGCTGGCAGTGGTAATTATACTCATGTATTGCTGCCTTGTTAGAGCTGGAAAAATGGACGACGAAATGGAGAAGGCGTTTAGAAAATTAAATGAAAAGAGAAAGGATGAGACAGAGCTGTGGCAAGGGGAAGATCAGGAGTAATTTCAAAGGAATATAAGGGGGAAGAAAATACTGCCTATCATGACGTTATTAAATTATTCAAAATTTATCGGGCTGTAAACTGGCAGATGCAAATTAAAATTAATCAGGTTAAACGTCGATTCCATATGGAGTATGGTACAGACGTGGATGAATTCTTAGAAAGCATTTATCAAGCGGGAATGGACGTGGAAAGAGATTTGGCATCTGAGAAAGAGCGTGTAGAGGCCATCAACCGATCAAACCAATATTTGCGTTTAATTGATGAAGCCGTTGATCTTATGCGAAGGTACCATCCGCAGGGGGAGCGGTATTATTGGGTACTTTATTACAGTTATTTATCGTCAACAAAACCAGAGAACATTGATGAAATCCTGGACAAGCTGGAACTACATTTTCCGCAATATGCAAGAGTTCACAGGACTACATATTTTCGTTGGCGTGAACAGGCTTTTGAAGCTGTAGGAAGCATATTATGGGGCTATGAGGGAGAAAGTGAACGTGTACTGAAGCTGGTTTGTGAAGATTACGTAGAAAAATAATTATTTCCAAAATCCTATTGACACAGATTTTCCAAAATCTCTATAGTGAAATTGCAAGGACGCAAAAAAGGCGTATAGCAATACTATATTTGGATTTTGAAAGGAGAAATACATATGATTATTTCAGTGGATACCGGTAACAAACACATGAAAACAGAGAACTGTGAGTTCAATTCCGGGGTGGAAATTTTGGATACACTGCCAGGAGAGTTGGAAGAGGTGATTGAGTACGAAGGAAAATATTATATGACAACGAATAGAAGAATCTCGTATATGGAAGATAAGACCGCAGATGATCGGTATTATATTCTGACATTATTTGCCATTGCAAAAGAATTATCTTACCGCGAAAAAAATGAAGGTTTGCTTCCGCAAAATTTACAGGAGATTGAGCTTCTGGTAGGACTGCCGCCTGCGCATTATGGGAAACAGCGAAAAAAATTCAGGGAGTATTTTTATCGGAATGGGGCAGTAGTTGAATTTTGCTATAAAGGCATTTCATACCGAATTGTTTTCAAAGAAGTAAAAGTTTATATACAGGCATATGCCGCATATTGTCTTCTTGCTGTGAAGAAACAGTTATCGGTAATACCAAAAATTTTATTAATCGATATTGGTGGCTTTACCGTAGATTATATGGTTTTAAGATTTGGACAGCTGGAAATGGAGTATGTCGATTCATTAGAAAATGGTGTCATTCGGTTATATAACAGTATTAAAGCTGCGATAAGACAAAAATACAGTATTCTCTTGGATGAAGAGGATATTGACAATATTATATTGGAAAGAGGTGGTTGCTATAAACCAGAGTTAAAAGAACGTGTACGTGAGGTTGCTATCGGATATGTGACAGAATTACTTGGAAAGTTTCGTGAGCTTGGAATTGATTTCAATACGACACAGACAGTATTTCTTGGAGGAGGTTCTATTTTATTGGCAGATTTCATCCAAATTGTATGGAAACGATTCGGTGTAGAATACAATATTATCAATGATACAAAAGCAAATGCAAAAGGGTATCGCTTACAGTATCTGGTTGAGAATAAGGAGGAACGGAAATGAGTAAAAAAAATGAGTACCGTTTCAATCTCCGTTTTGATGAAACCGATGAAGATCATCGGAAAGTCTGCCAGTTTTTGAATGATTACTGTGGTAGCAGGAAAAAAGCCAGATATATTGTTAAAGCAGTACTGGCCTATTGGACAATCGAAAATAAATCAATTGAACAGATAGCCCCAAAGCCGGTTTTTTCTGATCAGCCAAAGGAACAAAAAGTTCCTTTGGCACCAGAAGATAAGAATGAGGAGGATCATTTTGTAAGTATAGATGGAGAGTATGAAGCGAATGATGCGGAGGTTTCTTTAATGCTGAAGAATTATAAGCTGTTTGATAATTCTGAGGATTAGACAGGGAGGTGCAAAAAGTGATGGAACTTAAAATATTGGGGAGCATTTGTTTTCTGGAGGCAGTAGGGACTGTCGGAAACATTATGGGATATCATTTGGGAGCAGGAATCTGCCTGGCAGGAACAAGTTTGCTGACAGTATATACAGTTTATCTGGGAATGGAAAAAACACATAAGAAAATATGTCCGGAGTGTCAGTGTGAAATTCGGAAGTCGTATAGAATCTGTCCGGAATGTGGACACCTTTTTCAAGAAGGGTTGTCTGAAGAACAGCTAACAGATGTTATTGAAAAGGAAAAAGAAGACGATATGAGCTCCGAGCAGATTGATAGGGCATTTGAAAAAGTAGATACTCTTTCAATGGAAGAAGTCAAGGCCTATGATTCAGAACTGGATGATTTTCTAAGAAAATAGTATCTTTGGTGTTTGGTTAGGTTGTGGAAGAAATCAAGAATGTGTTAAATTGCATAAATTAATTATACAAAAATTGTGAAAATTCTATGAAGAAATGATGCCAAAAATTATTTGAATCGTATTATATATAGAATGTAAAAGAAAATATAATTCCTGGTTCCATGTAAATGTTTGCGGTTAACTCCATTGTGGCATGGATCGATCAGGCAGGAGGAACAGAAAATTCATAAAAAGCAGAAGGATACTCAACATTACCTGGTTTGTGCGGACTACTGGAAAGTTATTTCAGTAGTCTGTTTTGTTAATTGTAAAAGTGGTTGTTATTATGACAAATTGCAAAGAGCTCCGCCAACTGGAGAAGTTTTACAGGATTACAAATTAGGGGGGCAATAATGCCAAATAAAATGGATAAAGAACTAAAGAGAAAGTTTGGAGCGTATTTAAAAGTTTCAATATTGAACGCGAAAAAAGAATACCTGATAGAGCTGAATAAAATAATCAAAACAGAGACATCTTTGGATGAAGTTGATTCTATTGAGGATAAGGCAGCAGAACGCATGTTAGAGAATGTCTGTATTGATTATAAAATCAAAGATGGTGAAGAATTTCATGCGAGAGACGTATTAAATAGTATTGATGATCCCACGCTTTATTCTGCTATTTCTGCTTTAAATACCCTTCAGATTGAAATATTAGTATTGCGATGTATTGGAAAGAAAACTTTTCGTGAAATTGGGAAACTGGTAGGAAGAAGTGAGTTACAAGCTAAAAACATATATTTCAATACACTTACAAAACTAAGAAAAATCATAGGAGAAAAATAGATATGGGATTTAGGGAACTTCTTAATAGAGCAAAAACGATGGATGATACCGCGATGGTTCAGATAATAGAATTATATAATCCGCTATTATATAAATACGCAAACGTAAATAGTCAATTTGATCAAGATTTATATGAGGAGTTTGTATACCGTTTGATTATATGTGTTGTGAAGTTCCCATATTAAACCAATAAATATAATAATGCAATATATTGTATTATACAGTTGACAAAATAGCTATATATAGATATTATGAACATGTAATCATTTTTGTTCTGGATTCAGAAACAGATATTTTGTTCAGGCTTATGGCCTGGAGAAAAAATTTAACCAATCATATGTACAAATAAAAGCATAGAAAGACATTGATTTATTTGAAAAATGAATGTCTGTTCTGTGCTTTTTTTGTGCGCAAAAAGGAGGTGGCTTCGTTGAAGAATTTTCAGAAAGGAGGAGAACGAATGAAATTTAAGCCCACGGTAGTATTATATGGATCCGTGATGCAGCCATTGAAGGAAGGACAGAAAGCTCACTATTGTCAGAATGGATTATGGCGTTCAACAGGAAAAATTAGGCGAGTATTGGAGCAGAATGATGAGTATGTAAAGTTTGAGACAGATACAGTTTGCTACTGTATTAATTTCTATGAGGAGGGCACTGGTGTTGTAGCACTGGCTGCATAAGGACGAACCTACGGATATTTTTTTTAATATCCGTAGGTTAATGGAGCTGAATAAATGTACATTCTTCAGGATGAATTGAAATTAAATGAGTGGCAATTTAGTCAGCGGAAATACCTGCCCTATGAAATGAAAGTGAAGCTTGCGGAAACACGGATTCAAGAATGGTATGAAAACTGGTATGGAGATGTGTACCTTAGTTACTCTGGGGGCCTGGATAGTACGGCACTGCTGTATATGATACGAATGGTATTAGGAGATGAGATACCGGCTGTATTTTCTAACACAGGACTGGAATTTCCAGAAATTGTACGGCACGCACGTAGGGCAAGCGGTAACTTTGTGGAGATTTATCCCAGGTGGAAGTCTGGAAAACGAGCTTATTTTTCGGAAGTTGTGGATAAATATGGTTTCCCGATTGCTTCAAAGGAAACGGCAAGCAAAGTCAGTAAACTTCGTCATGGTAACCTAAGTGATCGCTATCGTAATTACCTTTTATATGGGGATGAACGTGGGAAATTTGGTATGTTGCCTAAAAAATGGCGTTTCCTTGTTTGCATGCAGTGCGATATAAGTCCAAAGTGTTGTGATATCCTTAAGAAGGAACCTTTTACCAGATATGTAAAAGAGACTGGAAGAAAGCCGTACATTGGAATTACACAGGATGAAAGTTTTCGAAGAGAACATCAGTATTCGAAAACAGGATGCAATGTATATAGTGGAGCTCTTATAAAAAGTCAGCCTTTGGGTTCTTGGACGAGGGCTGATGTACTACGATACATTGTTGAAAAAGATATTGAAATCAGTTCGGTATATGGGGATATCCTACAGGATGAATTTGGACAGTACTATACGACTGGTGAACAAAGAACCGGATGTATGTTCTGCGGATTTGGCGCACACTTAGAGGCTGAACCAAACCGTTTTCAAAGAATGCTTGTAACGCATCCTAAACATTATAAGATCTGTATGAATTTGACTAATAATGGAGTTCGGTATGAAGAAGCGTTGAATGCGTGCGGAATACCAACAAAAACATGGGAGCAGGCAGGACAATTAAGCCTTGATTTAAAAAATGCTGCTTAGAATGAAATCGAGGGGCTGTCCTGAAAACGTAGTTCAGCGATAACCTATAAACAAGCATTCTAAATAAGCTCGCCTTTTGGCGGGCTTATTTCCTTCTCTTAATTATACAGTTAAAGAGATTCATTTCGGCTGAATCATTACATTTACCCCTAACTTTTCTAATGT